>NZ_JASCXL010000082.1:0-41000 GCF_030010595.1 Streptomyces sp. CC224B
GCCCGATGCGGGCACGGCGGGCCCGGGGCCCCGCGCCGGGGCGGCGGGTGCCCCCGGGCAGGCGGCCCCCGGTGGCGCCGGGCCGTACCTCGACGCGCCGCCGGACCGGCCCGTCGGCGAGGGCGTCGGGGCGGTGCTGCTGAAGCGGCTCTCCACGGCCGGGCGCGACGGGGACCGGGTCTACGCCACCGTCCTCGACTGCGCGCTGCGGCACGAGCCGCGGCCGGGCTGCTTCCGGCACTCGTACTCCGCCGGGCTGCGACAGGAGACGGCCGCCGCCTCGCTGCGGGCCGCCGGGGCGGGCCCGGACACCGTCCAGTACGTCGAGTGCGCGGGGTCCTCGGTGCCCCGGGAGGCCGCCGCCGAGCGGGAGGCCCTCGCGCGGCTGCACGCGGGACGCGCGGACGGGAGCGTGGTGCTCGGGGAGGGCGACGGCCGGGCGTTCGCCCACGCGGGGCTGGCCTCCCTGGCCCGGGTCGCCCGCGCGCTGCACGAGCGGCGCTACCCGGCTCCGCGCCCGGGTGCCGGGCCGCTGCCCGGGCCGCCCTTCCGGCGGGCGCGCGCGGGCGAGGAGTGGGCGGCGCCGGGCGGGGCGCCGCGCCGGGCCGTGGTGCACGGGGCCTCCCTGACGGGGACGTTCTGCCACCTCGTCCTCGAGGAGCACCGCCGCCGCGCCCCGGCCGTGCCGCGCTCCCGCTCCCGGGGCGGGGCGCGGGCCGTGCCGGTGGCGGTGGTGGGGCTCGGCGGGCGGTTCGCGGGGGCGCCGGACGCCGCCGCGTTCTGGCGCGTCGTCCGCTCGGGCCGCACGCGCCTTGGGCCGGTGCCGCGGTCCGTGCTCGACCGGGAGCTGTACCACTCCCCCGGCGCGCTCAGCCTCACCCACACGTACGCCGACCAGGGCGGGCACGTCCCCGTGCCGGACGGGCCGCCGGAGGACCTGGCGGTCCTGGGGCCGCGGTACGCGGCGATGGACGGCGCGCAGCGGCTGGCGCTCGCCGTCGCGGCGGAGCTGTTCGCCGGGCTGCCCCGGCGGGCGCCGCTCACCGGGCGCGGCGTGGTCGCGGTCGGTACGACGCTGGGGCTGACGCGGGAGCGGCGCGCCCACGCCGAGCTGGTCCTGAGCGGCCTGGAGGACACCGTGGCGGCGCTGCCGGCGCTCGCCGGTCTTTCGTCGCTGCGCCGCAAGCGGCTGGTCGAGCGGCTGCGCGAGCGCACCGCGGGCGCCGCGGCCGAGCCGTCGCCCGCGCTGCTCGACGGCTGTCTGGCCAGCGGGGTGGCCGCGCTGCTCGCCAACGAGTACGGGCTGTGCGCGGTGCCGCTCGCGGTGGAGGCGGCCTGCGCGTCGTCGCTGGCCGCGCTGGACGTCGCGGTGGCCGCGCTGCGTGCGGGCACGGCGGACTTCGCCGTCGCCGGGGGCGTCGAACTGGCCTGCACGGCGCGGGACATGGTGCTCTGCTCGGCGCTCGGGCTGCTCTCGCACAGCAGGAACGCGCCCTTCGACGCGGCCGCCGACGGGTTCACACCGGGCGACGGCTGCGGTCTGTTCCTCCTCAAGCGGTACGACGATGCCCGCCGCGACGGCGACACGGTGCACGGGGTGATCCGCGCGGTGGGCGCGTCGAACGACGCCAAGTCGCTCATCGCGCCGGACGTCGCGGGCCAGGTGCGGGCCATGCAACGCGCCTTCGCCCAGGTCGACTTCGAGCCCTGCACGGTGGACTACCTGGAGGCGCACGGCACCGGCACCAAGGTCGGCGACCGGGTCGAGATCGCCGCCGCGGCCCGCCTCTACGCGGGCGGGCCGCGCGCGGGGGCGCTGCGCATCGGCTCGGCGAAGTCGTTCTTCGGGCACACCTTCGCGGCGGCGGGCAGCGCGGGCCTGCTGCGCACCCTGCTCGCGCTGCGCGCGGGCACCCTGCCGCCCAACGCGCTGCTGCGGACGCTGAACCCGGCGCTCGGCCTCGCCGCCATCCCGGCCGAGATCGCCACCCGGCCCGAGCCGTGGCCGCGGCCGCCGGGCAGGCCGCGGCGCGCCGCCGTCAGCTCCTTCGGCACCGGCGGCATCAACTACCACGTCCTCGTCGAGGAGGACCGTGACCAGCGCGGGCCCGCGGCCGGGGCGATCCAGGAGAAGGGGCACGGACCGCGATGAACTTCGCCTTCGACGACGAGACCGAGGACATGCGCGAGGCCGTCGAGCGGTTCGCGCGCCGCGAGCTGGGCGGCGCGCCGCCGCGGGACGGGGTGCCGGACCGGGAGGAGTTCCGCCGGCGCTGGCAGCTCGCGGGCAAGCAGGGCCTGGTCGGCAGCGTCGTACCGGAGCGCTACGGCGGCAGCGGCCTGGACGCGGTGGCGGCGGCCGCGGTCATGGAGGCGTTCGGGTACGGCTGCCCGGACACGGGCTTCGCGTTCTCCGTGGCGGCGCACCTGTTCGCCGCGCTGGTGCCAGTGGTGGAGTTCGGCACCGAGGAGCAGAAACGGCGCTGGCTGCCCGCGCTGTGCTCGGGCGAGCGGATCGCGGCGCACGCCATCACCGAGCCCGAGGCCGGTTCGGACACCCTGGGCCTGCGTACGCGGGCGGTGCGCGACGGCGACCACTACGTGCTGGAGGGGGTGAAGGCGTTCACGACGAACGCCCCGGTCGCCGACGTGTTCGTGGTGCAGGCCGCGACGGCGCCGGGCGGCGGCTTCTTCGGTCTGACCGCGTTCGTCGTGGAGGCCGGTACGCCGGGCCTCACGGTCGGTCCCCCGTACGAGAAGGTGGGGCTGCGCGGGTCGCCGACGGCCGATGTGCGGCTCGACGGGTGCGTGGTGCCCGCGACCGCCGTGCTGGGCGCGGAGGGCGCGGGTGCCGGCGTGTTCGCGGGCTCCATGAAGTGGGAGCGGACCTGTCTGTTCGCGGCCTACCTCGGCGCGATGCGACGGGTTCTGGAGTCCACGGTCGCGTACGCGGGCCGGCGCGAGCAGTTCGGGGTGCCGATCGGCGACTTCCAGGCGGTGAGCCACCGCGTCGTCGACATGACGCTGGCCGTGGAGTCGGCGCGCCTGGTGCTGTACAAGGCGGCGTGGCAGCTCGCGCGGGGGCGCGAGGACCAGGTGGCGCCCGCCCTGGCGAAGCTCGCGGTGAGCGAGGCGGCCGTCCGGGTCGGGCTCGACGCGGTGCAACTGCACGGCGCGCTCGGGGTGTTGGGCGGCGAGGCGGAGACGTTGCTGCGGGACGCGCTGCCCGCGCGGATCTTCTCCGGCACCAACGAGATCCAGCGGAACAACGTCGCGCGTGCGCTCGGCCTCGGCGGCAGCCGCCGCGGGGCCGGGCGCCGCTGAGCCGGGCCGGGGGCCCTGGGCCGTGCCGGGGCGGGGCCGCTGGGCCGGGGTGGGACGGGCCGCTGGGCCCTGGTGGTGCGGTGGCCGGGTCGCGGCCGGGTGCCGCCGGGCCGTGGCGCTGGCGACGAGGTGACAGGTCCGACGGACGGACGACGAGGGGTGGTCCTATGACGTTCATCGTTCACCGCATCCGGCTGCACGACGGGGTGGAGCCGGAGCGCTTCGAGTCCTGGGTCCGGGAGGTGGACTACGCGACCTGTCCGGAACTGCCCTCTGTGCTGGCGTTCGCCGTGCAGCGGCTCGCGCCCGCCACCGGCGGCGGGCCCGCCGAGTACTACGAGGTCGTGGAGGTGACGGGGCGGGCCGACTTCGAGCGGGACATGCGCTCGGAACCGTTCCGCCGCCTCGTCGCCGATTTCGAGAAGATGGCCTCGGTGGTGGCCGAGTGGTCCGGTGAGCGCGTGGGTCCGGGATACCGGGCGCGCGGGGCCGACGGTCGGAAAACACCGGGGCGTGCCGACCGCGGGTGAATGCGAAGGGGCGCGGCCGGGCGGCCGCGTCCCATTCCCCTTCCGGCGGCACCTCTTTTCCCTTCCCGCCGTATTCACCGCCCGGCCCTTTTGCGCACCCCCGGCCTTTCCGGGGATTCAGCCTTCCTGGCCGCGGCATTCCGCGGTCCGCCCGATGGCCGCCATCAAACCGCTTTCATAAGCAATGGCCACCGCTTGGGCGCGGGTGCCGACGCCGAGTTTCCGCAGCACGTGGTGGACATGGGATCTGACGGTCGCCATGGACACCGAGAGTTTCTCGGCGACCTCGGCGTTGGACTTGCCCTGGGCGAGCAGCAGCACGACCTCCAGCTCGCGCGGGGTGAGCCCGGCGGCCAGGCGCGCCGAGCGGGGCGAGGCGTCCGGCCGCGGCAGGTACTGGAGGCTGCGGCGGGCGGCGGCGGGCATCACCATGGTGGCGCCCGCGCTCACCGTTCTCAGTACGTGGATGAGGTCGTCGGCCGAGGAGTCCGGGGCCAGGACCGCCCGGACGCCGACGCACAGGGCCTCGACGGAGCGGTCCGCGGACTCGGCCTTGGCGATCAGCACGATCTTCGTCAGGGCGGCGAGCTCGGCGAGCTCGCGCTTGTCCTCGAAGCCGAGCGCGGGGGCCACCACGATCATGACGTGGGGCGCGTGCTCGGCGACGGCCGCGGCGGACTCGCGGCCCGTGGTGAAGCCCATGACCTCGATGTCGGGCTGCTGGTCCAGCAGCGCACGCATCGCGGCGGACATGATCGACTCGTCACAGCACACCAGGACGCGGATCTTCATGGTCGCCGCCTCACCGCATCTCGTCCGGGCGGGGACCGCCGTGCCCGTCGGCGGTCCGCGCGGTGCCACTCGTCACGGCATCACGCCCGGACGGGCCGACCGCGCCGGCCCGGTGCCGACTTCCGGCGGGTGTTCCTTGCAGCAGTTCCCCATCTCGCCGCCCCCTTGTGAATGACACGACCATGTGCCTTCGGGTACCCCTCGTCGCTGCTGCGCGCAATCGCGTCCATCTACTGTTCGATTCTGCACTTGTCCGTGCCCGCACTCTCCCCTCCCCGGTATCGAGACAGGCACGTCTGAGCGGGATATTCCGTCCGCACGGCAACAGTATGTGGGCGCACCCGGCATCCGGGCGAGCCTTATCGGAAGAAGTATGAAAATGGCTCGAAACGTCGCGGCCCGAATCTCAGATCGCTCGCAAGGCGGCTCCCGCGGAACGGCGATGCGAGCGCGGGAACGCCGGGAACTCCGTGGCCGGACGACCGATCCGACTCAGGAAGAACGCGCGTCCCTTAATGCGGAATCGATCCTCCAGAAGGCGCCGTGACACCTCGTGCTGGAGAACGGCACTGATGGGGTGCAGAACCAGCCCCTCGCCGGTCGCGGACAGCCAGTAATCAGCCACTCGCGCGCCGGCCCGGACGCCGTCGGCGAGCGTCGGCGGCCGGGTCCCGGTCAGGCTCATGACGGTCAGGGCGGGCGTCGGGCGCACGACGGCGGCGAGCTGCCGCGCCAGCAGCCGGGGGTAGCCGACGTGCCGCAGCGCCCGCATCGTCGCCGGGGCGAGCGCGATCCGCCGGGCCCGCTGGTGCGGCCACGACAGCGGTCCGAACAGTTCCCCGAGCGTGAACCCGTCCCCGCGCGCCACCGCGTCGGCCTCGCTGAACCGCAGGTACGCGTGCGTTTCGCGCCAGGCGGGGCCGTGGCTGAAGTCGCGCCCCGCGTGCCGGGCGACGAGGTCGGCCAGCGCCGCGCGGTCGGCGTCCGCGGTCAGGTGGCGTACGGCGATGCCGGACCCGCCCGCGAGGCGTTCGCTCCCCAGAGGCCCGCTCTCCAGGCGCTCGCTCCCCAGAGGCTGGCTCTCCAGGCGCTCGCTTTCCAGGGGCCAGCTGTCCACGCACTCGCTCCCCAGGGGCACGCTCTCCAGGCGCTCCAAGAGCTCCGGTGGCAGCGGCTCCGGGCGGTAGGGCGCGCGGTGGGTGCGGCGGGCCCCGGCGGTGGCGCGCAGGGTGGGCAGGTCCTCGGCGCGGGCCGCGGCCCCGGCGTCGTACCGCAGGCGGGCCACGCACAGCGGTGCCCAGGACCGGGGCCAGTCCGCCGGGCCGGGTCCTGGCCACGGCCAGGCCTCGCCCGGCTGCTCCAGGAGGCCGCCGGGTGTGAAGCGCAGCCCGTCCACGCCCCAGCCCTGCGCGGCCAGCGCCCGCAGCAGCAGCCGCCAGTACGCGCCGCAGCTCACGAGCATCTCCACGTGCAGGGCGGGCAGTGCCCGCAGCCGCCGCTGGTTGTCGAGAGCCAGCACAAGGTCGACGGAGCGGCCGGGGCGAGCGGGGTCGTCGGGCGGTCCGGCGGGACCCGCCGGGGGTGTCCGGTCGACCCGGAGGGCGGGCGGTGCCAGGGCGCGTGCGGTGGCCGCGCGCGCCGCTGTGGTCCGCGCCCACGCCGCCGCCCAGGGCTGGCAGTTGTGCGAGGACGGGCTCAGCGCGGCGATCCCGGCGGCCGCGCCGAGGGCGGTCGCGAAGTCCGCCTCCGCGGCCACCCCCCGCGCGGCCGTGGCGGACAGCCCGGTCCGGTCAGCGGTCATCGGTGTCGCTCCCCTCAACTCCACACCAGGGCAAGGCAGTAGCCGTCGACCTCGCGCGCCCAGCTGTCCAGGCGCAGCCCGTCCGCCGCCGGGGCGTGGCGGCGCAGCACCGGTCCCGCGCGCCAGGAGAAGCGGCCGTCCGGGCGCCAGGCGGTGAGCTCGACCTCACGGGTGTCGACGCGCAGGCCGAAGCCGACGTGTTTGAGCACGGCCTCCTTGCACGCCCAGCGCAGCGACAGTGGCATCACGTCGAGGGCCGGGCACCCCGGGGCCGTGGGCGTCAGCAACTCGACCAGCGGGCGCGGCACTTGGCGGGTGCGTTCGAGGTCGACGCCGACGGGGCGCGGGCCGCAGGCGGCGACGGCGAGGTCGCCCGAGTGCGTCAGGCCCACCTCGACGGGCGCGTCGACGGTGGGCTTGCCGGCGCGCATGCCGTGCGCCACCGCGCCGACCCGGACGTCGCGGGTGCGGACGCCCGTGCCGCCGTGGCGCCGCAGGTAGGCGGTGACGCCGTGCTTGACGGCGAGCCGCCCGGCCAGCCACTCCGCGCGCCGTTTGGGCACGGGCAGCTCGGCGGCGCGGGCCCGCTCCTCGGCGGTGAGGTGCCGGGCCTGGAGCGCCGCGCGGCCGGCGTCGTCGCGCGCGCGGATCCAGGCGATGGAGACGACGCAGAGGGTCAGCGGGCCCCGCGCGTGCGTGACGCGCAGGGGGCGTGCCGGGTCCAGGGCGACGCTCTCGTCCAGGCCGGGCGCCGGGGTGCGTACGAGCAGGGCCATGGGGTCAGCGGTCCACGGGCGGCGGCAGCAGGAACGGGTAGGTGCGCCGCCTGACCTTGCGATGCCAGAACCGGTCGGCGGCGCGCAGGCGCTGGATCAGCTCCCACATCCGGGCGTCCTCGCGGTAGTACGCGGCGACCTCGGCGGCGGTGAGCGGCGTGGCGAGGCGGGCGTTGGCCTCGTCAAGGAAGGCGGGCACGAGCGCGCCGAGGCGTTCCTTGTGGAGGTTGCCGAGGAAGTCGAGGAGGACCCCGCGCGGGGCGTAGAACTTGTCGAAGATCGACTTGCTCATGGCGAGCCGCACGGGGGTGCGCAGCAGCCACGGCAGCGAGGTGAAGAACAGGCGCACGTCGAGGCGTTCGCGGCCGCGGGCGTCGCGCAGCAGCGGCGTGGTGACGTCGAGGTAGGTCAGCGTGCCGTCGGTGTCGACCCAGTTGGAGGCCTGCGCGTCCAGGCCGACGGCGGGGTCGGCGGCCGCGAACACGAGGTCGAGGAAGCGGCTGAAGAAGGTCTTCGCCCACACCTCGTCCTCCGTGTGCAGCAGCCGGGAGCACAGCCGCTCGGCCGGCAGTTCGCGCTGGACGCAGTACGCGACGACGCTGCCGCCGGGGCCGCGGGTGTGCCACACCTCCGTGGGCGCGACGGTGAGGCCGCGGTCGGCGAGGCGGTGCAGGTACGCGTCGAGGCAGGCCCGGTAGCGGTCGAAGCGGGCCGGGTCGGGGAAGGCGGGCAGGCGTTTGCAGGCGTAGGAGCCGGAGGCGGTGCGCAACCGCAGGACGAGGGTGATCTCGCCGTGGCCGAGGACGTCCAGGGCGCTGTCGTCGGCGGTGCGCAGCGCGTGCCGTACGCGCCGTTCCAGGTCGGCGAGTTCGGCCTGCGGGACCTCGAAGGTCATGGTGTCCGGTCCTCCCTCTTCGGGCCTTGCCGGCCTTGTGGGCCTCTCGGGTGGGGCGGGTGCGGCCGTGCCCGGCGTCGGCGGCGTGCCGGTGGCGGGCCTGGGCCCCGGGCGCGGGCCTGCGGTCACGCCTGCGTCACCACCAGGACGGCGTTCTGGCCGCCGAAGCCGAAGGAGTTGCTGACGGCCACCTCCAGGGGCCGCTCGCGCGGGGCACCGGTGACGACGTCGAGGTCGACGTCGGGGTCCTGGTGGTGGAGGTTGGCGGTGGGCGGCACCGTGGCGTGCTGCACGGCGAGGACGGTGAGCGCGGCCTCGATCGCCCCGGCCGCGCCGAGGGTGTGGCCGAGGACGCCCTTGGCGGAGGTGACGGCGGCACCCGTGCCGAGGAACTTCCGCACCACGGCGGCCTCCACCGCGTCGTTGAGGGGCGTGGCCGTGCCGTGCGCGTTGACGTGGTCGACCTCGTCGGGCACCACGCCCGCCCGGGCGAGGGCCGTGCGCAGCGCATGCAGCACGCCGGTGCCCCGGGGGTCGGGTGCCGTCAGGTGGTGGGCATCGGCCGACGCGCCGTACCCGGCGAGACGGGCGCGCGCGGTGGCGCCCCGTGCGCGGGCGTCGGCCGCGCGCTCCAGGACGAGCATGCCGCTGCCCTCGCCGATGACGAAGCCGTCCCGGTCCCGGTCGAACGGCCGCGAGGCGGCGGCCGGTTCGGCGCACCGCCGCGACAGCGCGCCCATCTGCGCGAAGCCCGTGACCATCAGCGGTGTCACGCCGGCCTCGCCGCCGCCCGCGACGACGACGTCGCAACTGCCGTCGCGCAGGAGCTGGAGCGCGGTGCCGAGGGCGGTGGCACCGGACGCGCAGGCCGTCGCGGTGACGAGGTTCGGCCCGGTGGCCCGCAGGTCCATCGCCAGGTGCCCGGCCACCATGTTCGGTACGAGCATGGGGATGAGCAGCGCCGACACGGCCTTGGGCCCGTCGTCGAGCAGGCGCCGGTGCTGCGCCTCCCAGGTGGTGACGCCGCCGAGGCCGCAGCCGACGACGACGCCGACGCGGGCGCCGTCCCAGGTCTGCGGGTCCAGTCCGCTGTCGGCGACGGCCTCGCGCGCGGCGGCGACGGAGAGCTGCGTGAACCGGTCCTGCGTGAGCGCGCTGCGCCGCCCCACGTGGTGCCGGGGCGAGAACCCCGGCACCGTGCAGGAGATGTCGACGGGCAGCCCCGCGAGCGCCGGGTCGGTCGCCGCGGCGGACTCGCCCCGGCACACCCCCGCCCAGGTGGCCTCCGCGCCGATCCCCGCGGCGGTCACGAGCCCCACCCCGGTCACCGCCACGGCGTCGCGCTCGGGGGACGCGGCGCCGGTGAGGAGGTCCGGGGTGGGGCGGGTGGTGGCCGTGGTGGCGCCCGGCGCGCGGGGGCCGTGGTCGGGCCCCGCCTCAGGGGCGTCGCCGTACCGCGGCGCGGGCGGCGTCATCGCCGCACCGCGCGGTCGTCGTAGCCGCCGCGGTCGTCGTAGCCGTCACGGCCGTCGTAGCCGCCGCGGTCGTCGTGGTCGTCGCGGTCGTCGTACCGGATGGGCTGCCCGGTCGGGACGGCTGGCTTGGTGTGCGTCGCGGCGGCGTGCGTCGCGTGCACGCGCGTCACCGCGACGTGCGTCACGTCGGTGTGCCTCGTTCCGGCGTGCCTCGTTCCGCTGCACCTGGTGCCGGTGCACCTCGTGCCGGTGTACGTCACGGCGGTCTGCGTCGCGCTCATCGGATGCGCCCCACCTCTCGGTCGCTCGGTCGCTCGGCTGGTCGCTCGCTCGGTCGGTCGGCCGGGTCTGCCGCTCGGTCGGCCGGGTCTGCGCCACGGCATCCCCCCACGTCGCGGTCCCGGGCGTCCGCCGGGACGTGGCGCCCGGCATCCCGGCGGACGCCCGGCCCGGGGCACCCCACGCCCCGGACACCCGGGCGGAGACCCGCTCGGTCGCCCCGGTCGAGTCTGCGGGCCGTGGCTGACCGGGCACCGCGCCCGTCGCTGACGGCTCGCTGACCGCGCCGGTCCGGGGCGCCGCGTGCCGGGCCCGGCGGGCGCGATCAGCGAGCGGTCAGTGAGCCGTCAGCACGCGTGACCGCGTTCGGTCAGCCCGCCCCGTAAGACTCGACGCCAGCACGGCCGCCTGCCGTCGGCGTACCGGACGAGACCGACGAGACCGAGGAGCACGCGTGAGCACACTCCCGCCGAGCCATCCACCGCCGCCCCGGGCCGCCGTCCTGACCGGGGTCGGCGGGTGCCTGCCGCCCACCGCCGTCACGAACGACGAACTCGCCGAGCGCCTGGACAGCTCCGACGCGTGGATCCGCTCGCGCACGGGCATCCGGCAGCGGTACGTCGCCTCGCCCGGCACCGCCACCTCCGACCTGGCCGTCGGCGCGGGCGCCAAGGCCCTCAAGTCGTCGGGCACCCCGGACGTGGACGCCGTCCTGCTCGCCACCACCACGCCCGACCGCCCGTGCCCGGCCACGGCCCCGGCCGTGGCGGCGCGGCTGGGCCTGACGGGGGTGGCCGCCCTCGACGTGTCCGCGGTGTGCACGGGGTTCGTGTACGCGCTCGCCGGTGCCGCCGGGCTCATCGCGGCCGGGGCTGCGGACCGCGTCCTGGTGATCGGCGCGGAGACCTTCTCCACGCTGCTCGACCCGGACGACCGGTCCACGGCCGTCATCTTCGGCGACGGCGCGGGCGCGGTGGTCCTGCGCGCGGGCGACGCCGCCGAGCCGGGCGCGCTCGGCCCGTTCGACCTCGGCAGCGACGGCGGCCGCGAGGAGCTGATCACGGTGGCCGCGGGCGGCTCGCGCCAGCGCCTGTCCGGCGTGGAACCCGGGGCCCGCGACCGGTACTTCGCGATGGACGGCAAGGAGGTGTTCCGGCACGCGGTGCGGCGCATGTCCGCGTCGGCGCGCTCCGTCCTCGGCCGGGCCGGCTGGCGCGCCGAGGACGTGGACCACCTGGTCGGCCACCAGGCCAACCTGCGCATCACCCACCACGTGGCCGACGCGGTCGGCATCCCCCGGCGGCGCTGCTTCAGCAACATCGCCGAGGTCGGCAACACGGCCGCCGCCTCCATCCCGCTCGCCCTCGACCAGGCGCACGCGGACGGCGTCCTGACACCGGGCGGGCGCGTGCTGCTGA
Source organism: Streptomyces sp. CC224B (assembly GCF_030010595.1). Lineage (NCBI taxonomy): Bacteria > Bacillati > Actinomycetota > Actinomycetes > Kitasatosporales > Streptomycetaceae > Streptomyces > Streptomyces sp. CC224B. Next base: position 11,291 of record NZ_JASCXL010000082.1, read on the forward strand.
CCGCGTTCGGCGGCGGCCTGACCTGGGGTTCGACGGTACTGACCTGGCCGCGGCTGGACCGCGCCTGACGGCCCGGAGCACGGCGAAGACAAGGGAGAACCGCATGAGCGCGACGTACGACAGGCTGGTCGGCCTGCTGGTCGACCGTTTCGAGGTGGACCGCGCGGAGATCGGTCCCGACACCACGTTCGAGGACCTCGACATGGACTCGCTGTTCCTGGTCGAGCTGCTCCTGGTGATCCAGGCCGAGTTCGGGGCCGACCTGGCGGAGGACGCGGCGTCGCCGGGCGACCCGATCACCGCGGTCGCCGACCTGATCGACCGCCACGGCGCCGCGGCGGCGCCCGTACCGACGGCACCCGTGCCCGCGGCGGCACCCGTGCCCGCGGCGGCGCCCGTACCCGCGGCACCGGCCGTGTCGGCAACCGGAGAGCGAGCCTAGGACGCCCATGAGCACCCAGCAGTCGATCATCAACTACATCGCCGACGTGTGGCTCGACGGCGACGCCGAGGGCCTCGACGCCCAGCTTCCCATCGCCGAGCTGAACATCATCGACTCGGCCGGGATCTTCGACCTCGTGCACTACCTCCAGAGCGACTTCCGCGTCACCGTGCCGCTCCGGGAGATCTCCCCGGCGAACTTCCGGACCGTCGACGCGATCGCCGCGCTCGTGGAGCGGCTGCGGGCCGCGGACAAGGCCGGCGGGGAGGCCCTGCGATGACCAGTGTGCACCGGCAGGTCGTGGACATCGTGGCCTCGCGGACGCTGTACGACGAGTCGTACCTGCTGCCCGAGAGCCACTTCGAGGCCGAGCTCGGCATCGACTCGGTCGTCCTGGAGTCGATCCTCGCGGCGGTGCGGGAGCAGTTCGCGCTGCGGGCCGCGCTGCCGCCCGGGCTCGCGACGATCCGGGAGTTGGTGGAGGCGGTCGAGGAGGCGCTGGCGGGCGCGGTGCCGCCCGCCGCCGCGCCGCCGCCGGAGCGGACCGGCGACCCGCTCACCGAGGCCGTCGTACGGGCCGCGATGCGGCACACCCAGTACACCCGTGAGCAACTCCCGCTGGACGCGGACTTCGAGGGCGAGCTGGGCGTCGACTCGGTGGTGCTCGTGTCGGTCGTCGCGGACTGCGCCCGCGACCTCGGCCTGCCCGAGGACCTCGCGGGCACGGTCACGGCGCCGTCGCTGCGCGCCCTGGTCGCCGCGCTGCGCCCGTACCTGACGGGCGGCGACGCCCCGCCCGGGCGAGAGGGCGTCGGAGCGGCCGACGGCACCCCGGCGGGCGAGGCGGACGAGGCGAGCGAGGCGGGCGGGGCGGCCGACGGCTGGGACGGCCGGTCCATGAAGGACTTCGTGGAGCAGCGGGACCCCGACCTGTTCGCCAAGGCCCGCGGCTTCCGGTCGTACCTGCGCGGCCGTGAGGCCGAGCACCTCTACTGGTACGGCATGCCGCTGCACTCCCGGTGCGGCAACCGGGCGCTCATCCTCGACGAACTGACGGGCCGCAAGCGCGAGTTCCTGATGTTCGCGTCCAACAACTACCTGGGGCTCGCCAACCACCCGAAGGTCGTCGAGGCGGTCTGCGAGGCCACCCGTACGTTCGGCGCCACCCACACCGGATCGCGCTTCATCGGCGGCACCAACATGCTGCACAAGGAGCTGGAGCGGCGCCTGGCCGCGTTCAAGGGGCGCCCGGCGTGCATCGTCTTCCCCGGCGGGTACGCCGCCAACCTCGGCACCCTCTCGGCCCTGGTGAAGAGCTACGACACGCTGGTCGTCGACAAGCTCAACCACATGAGCATCGTCGACGGCGCCCGGCTCTCCGGCGCCGCCCGCAGGATCTACCGGCACAACGACATGGCCGACCTGGAGAGCGTCCTGCGGCGGTGCGACGACCGCGCGGGCCGCCTGATCGTCACCGACGGCGTGTTCAGCATGCACGGGGACATCTGCGACCTGCCCCGGATCGTGCGCCTGGCCGCGGAGTACGGCGCCCGCGTCCTGGTCGACGACGCGCACGCCACCGGGGTGCTCGGCGCGCGCGGCACCGGCACCGCCGAGCACTTCGGCCTCAAGGGCGAGGTCGACCTGGAGCTCGGCACCATGAGCAAGGCCCTCGCGGGCATGGGCGGCTTCGTCGTCGGCGAGCCGGAGGTCATCGAGTACCTGCGCTTCTACGCGGGCTCGTACGTGTTCGCCGCGAACATCCCCGCGGGTGTCGCCGCCGGGCTCATCGCCGCGCTCGACGTCATCGAGGCGGAGCCGGGGCGCGTCGCCCGGCTGTGGTCCAACATCCGCTTCCTGCACCGCCAGCTCGTCGACGCGGGCTTCGACCTGGAGAACACCGAGAGCGCCATCCTGCCGCTCGTCGTCGGCGACGAGCGCCGGGCCCTGGAGCTGGGCCGGGCGGTGCGGGCCCGCGGCCTGTTCTGCCAGACGGTGGTGTTCCCCGGGGTGCCGCTCGGCGACGCGCGGCTGCGGGTCAGCGTCACCTGCGAGCACACCCGGGAGGACCTGGAGACCGCCGCGGGCGTCCTCGTCGAGGCCGCCCGCGAGGTCGGCGTCCTGCCGTCGGCGGGGTGAGCGCGATGACGACCGGGACCGGGACCGGGGCCGCGCGCACCGCCGGCGCGGCGCGGGCCGGGGCGGACGCCCGCGCCGCGCTGTCCGACGTCGCCCTGATCCGCAAGCCGTGGCCGCCGACCGCCGAGCAGCTCGCGCGCCCCGCCCTCGTGGGGCCGCGGCCGCGCACGTACGGCGAGTTCGCGGCGCACGTCGCGGCCGTCGCCTCGGGCCTGCTCGGGCTCGGCGCGGCGGTCGGCGACCGGGTGGCGATCTGGTCGGACAAGCAGCCGCGCTACGCGGAGGCGATCCTCGCCGCCCTGCACGCGGGCTGCGCGTACGTCCCGCTCGACGGCGGCCAGCCGGTGGCCCGCGTGGAGACGATCCTCGCGGACGCCGAACCCGTCGCCCTGTTCACCGACCGCCACCGGCTCACGCTGCTCGATCCGCGCCGGCTCCCCGCGTCCGTACGGGTGATCGTGCTGATGGACGAGGACGGCGGGAGCGGAATGGACCGCGGGGAGGGCGGTGTTGTCGGGGGCGTGCCGCCCGGGGTGCCCGTGTGCGGCTGGGCGGGCTTCAGCTCGGGTGCCGCCGGGCACGTCGTGCTGCTCCCGGCGCTGGAGCGCGACGACCTCGCCGCGATCCTGTACACCTCCGGCTCGACCGGCACGCCCAAGGGGGTGCGGATCAGCTACCGGAACCTGGCTGCCTTCATCCGCTGGGCCCGCGACGAACTGGCCGTCGGCCCCGGTGACGTCTTCGCGGGCCATGCCTCGTTCAACTTCGACCTGTCCACGTTCGACCTGTTCACCGCCTTGTCCGTGGGCGCGGCGCTGTGGATCGTGCCCGACGAGCAGGCCCGCGACGTGGGCGCGCTCGCCGCGGGCATCCGCGAGCACGGCGTCACCGTCTGGTACTCGGTGCCGTCGGTGCTCCACCTGCTCACCGTGTCCGGCGCCCTCACCCCCGACGCCGTACGGAGCCTGCGGTACGTGCTGTTCGCGGGCGAGGTGTTCCCGATGCCGCAGGTGCGGGCGCTGGCGGCGCTGCTCCCCGGCGACGTGGGGCTCTACAACCTGTACGGGCCCACGGAGACCAACGTGTGCACCTACCACCGCGTCACCCGCGCCGACCTGTCCCGGCACGAGCCCGTGCCCATCGGCACGCCGCTGCCGGGCGCCACGGTGTCCGTCGTCGACGACAGCGGCCGCGTCGTGACCGGCCCGGACGCGTTCGGCGAACTCGTCGTCGAGGGCGACTGCGTCACGCCCGGCTACTGGCACCGTGACGCCGAGCCCGCGTCGGCCGGGCACCGCCAGGGCCGCCACGCCACCGGCGACCTGGTGAGCCGCGAGGGCGCGGACCTCGTCTACCGGGGCCGCAAGGACCGCATGGTCAAGCTCGCCGGGCACCGGGTGGAGCTCGGTGAGATCGAGGCCGCGGTGGTGCGCCACCCCGGCATCGCGCAGGCCGCCGCCGTCGTCGCCGCGTCCCGCGACGGCGAGCCCGGCGTCGCCGTGTACTACACGCTCAACGGCCGCACCCCGCGCCCGGGCCTCATCGAGCTGAAGCGGCACTGCGCCCGGCACCTGCCGCGCTACATGCTGCCGCGCACCGCCACCTGCCTCGACGAACTGCCGCGCAACGCCAACGGCAAGACCGACTACCACCGCCTGGGCGGTGCCGCGCCCGAGCCCGCCCACCACCGCCCGCGGGCCGTGCCCGGCACCTGACCGGCGACCGACGGAGACGTCCATGACCCAAGGCCCGACCGACATTCCCTGGCGGGGCGGCGCGCCGCGCACCGTCGTCGAGCTGCTGCGCCACCACGCCGCGCACCGCCCCGACACGCTCGCGTACCGCTTCCTCGACGCCACCGGCGCCACAGACACCATCGGCGTCACTGACTCCACTGGTGTCACCGACTCCACAGACGCCATCGACACCCCGGGCGGCCCGGGCGCCCCGGCACCGGCCGCGTGGACCTTCGCCGAACTCGACCTGTGCGCCCGGCGGGTCGCCGCCCTGCTGCGGGACGAGGGCGCCACCGGCGCGCCCGTGCTGCTCCTGCACCCGCCCGGCCTGCACTACGTCGCGGGGTTCCTGGGCTGCCTGTACGCGGGGGCCGTCGCCGTGCCCGCCTATCCCCCGGACACCCGGCGCTTCGGCCGGACCATGCCGCGGCTCGCGGCGATCGCCCGGGACGCGCGGGCCACGCACGCGCTGACCACCGGGCGCCTGGCCCGGTTCGCGGCCGACCGCAGGGACGACCTCGCGGCGCTGGGGCTCGGCGGGCTGCGCTGGCTGGCGACGGGCGGGCCGCACGCGCCCGAGGGTGGGGGCAGCGCGCTCGACCCAGGCCGCGCGCACGACCCAGGCGGTGCGGACGGCTGGCGGGAGCCGGACCTCACCGGTGACTCGCTGGCCTTCCTCCAGTACACCTCGGGGTCCACGGCCGCGCCCAAGGGCGTCATGGTCAGCCACGGCAACCTGCTGCACAACCTGGCCGCGATCCACCGCAGGCTGGAGCACGACGAGGGCTCGGCGATGGTGTCGTGGCTGCCGCCGTACCACGACATGGGCCTGATCGGCGGCATCCTGTCGCCGCTGTACGGCGGGTTCCCCGCGCACCTGATGGCGCCGCTGTCCTTCGTGCGGCAGCCCCTGCTGTGGCTGCGGACCCTGTCCGACACACGGGCGTCCACCAGCGTCGCGCCCAACTTCGGCTTCGAGGCGTGCGTCCGCAGGATCAGTGACGAGGAGCGCGACCGGCTCGACCTGAGCCACTGGCGGCTCGCCCTGAACGGCGCGGAGCCGGTGCGCGCCGACACCCTGGACCGGTTCGTGGAACGGTTCGCCCCCTGCGGGTTCCGGCGCCGCGCGCTGCTGCCCTGCTACGGGCTCGCCGAGGCGACCCTGATGGTGACCGGCGTCCGGGTTCAGGAGCCGCCCGCCACCGGCGCGTTCGACGCCGCGGCGCTCGGCGCGGGCCGCGCCGTACCGGCCGCCGGCGGCCGGGCCACCCGGGTCGTGGGCTGCGGCCCCGCCGTCGACGGCCTGGACGTGGCGGTCGTGGACGCCGCGACCCGGCGGCGGATCACGGACGAGGGCGCCGTCGGCGAGATCTGGATCGCGGGCGGCAGCGTCGCGCAGGGCTACTGGCGGCGCCCCGACGCGACGCGGGAGACGTTCCGCGCGCGGCTCACGGGCGAGGGCGGGGACGAGGACGGGAGCCGGGACGAGGACGGGAGCCGGGACGGGAGCGGGACGCCGTATCTGCGCACCGGCGACCTGGGCTTCCTGCGCGCCGGGCAGCTCCACGTCGTCGGCCGCACCAAGGACGTCGTGGTCGTACAGGGCCGCAACCACTACCCGCACGACATCGAGCTCACCGTGGAGCGGGCCGACCCGGCGGTCCGGCCGGGCTGCGGGGCCGCGTTCGCCGTCGAGGTCGACGGCGCCGAGCAGCTCGTGGTCGCGTACGAGATCGACGGCCGGGGCGCCGCCGGAACGCCGGAGCTGCTTGCCCGGCTGCGCGCCGCGATCGCCGAGGAGCACGAGGTCGCCCCGCACGCGGTGGTGCTGCTCAAGCGGTCCACGGTGCACCGGACCACCAGCGGCAAGATCCAGCGGCAGGCGTGCCGCGCGGACTTCCTCGGGCTCGGTCTGAAGGTGGTCGCGGCGAGCGTGGCCCGCGACGCGCCCGAGCCCACGGCAGCGGCGCCCACTGCGCGGCTCGGGCGGCCGGTGGGCGAGGTCGCCGCGGAGGTACTGCGCGAGTACGCCGGGGACGGCACCGGGGACGGCACCGGGGAGGGTGACCCGGGGGAAGGCGGTCCGGCGGGCGGCGGGCCCACCGGGCTCCTGGGGAGCACCTTCGCCGAGCTGGGCGTCACCTACGGCCAACTCCGCGCCGTCAGCGCGGAGTTGGAGCGGCGCTTCGGCACCCCGCTGCCCGTCGGCGAGCTGCTGGCGCGGCCCCGGGTCGCGACCCTCGTCGAGCTGCTCGAGGACCGGGCTCCCGCGGGCGAGGCGTGGGCGCCCGACGCCGTCGAGGCGTGGCTGACCGCGCGGGTCGCCGGGCGGCTCGGCCTGTCCGCCGCGGCCGTCGACCCGACGAAGCCGCTGGCCTCGCTCGGCCTGGACTCCAAGCAGGCCGTGGCGGTCCTCGCGGAACTCGGCGCGCGCACCGGCCGCGAGATACCGCCGTCCGTCGTCTTCGACCACCCGACGATCCGCGCGATCGCCGCCCACCTCGCCACCACCCCGGCCACCACCCCGGCCGCGGCTCCGGACGGCGGCGGCGCGCCCGGCGGCCCCGGCCGGCCCGAGCCCGTGGCCGTCATCGGCATCGGCTGCCGCTTCCCGGGCGCGCCCGACGCGGACAGCTACGGGCGGCTCCTGCGCGACGGCCGGGACGCCGTCACCGAGGTGCCGCCCGGCCGCTGGGACGCCGCCCGGGTCGCCGCACCCGCGTACGGCGGGTTCCTGGACGGCGTCGAGGAGTTCGACGCCCGCTTCTACGGCCTGTCGGCGCGCGAGGCGGCCCGCATGGACCCCCAGCAGCGGCTCCTGCTCGACGTCGCCTGGCAGGCGGTCGAGGACGCGGGCCTGGACCCGACGTCGCTCGCGGGCAGCGCCACCGGTGTGTTCGCGGGCATCAGCAGCCACGACTACAGCGCGCTCCAGATGGGCCGCCTGGACACCGTCGACGTGTACGGCGCCACCGGCAACGCGCACGCGATCGCCGCCAACCGCCTCTCGTACGTCCTCGACCTGCGCGGCCCGAGCCTCGCCCTGGACACCGCGTGCTCGTCGTCCCTGACCGCGGTCCACCTGGCCTGCGACAGCCTGCGCCGGGGCGAGTGCGCCCAGGCGCTCGCGGGCGGCGTGAACCTGATGCTCACGCCCGGCCTTTCGGTGGCCTTCGCCGACGGCGGCATGCTCTCCGCCGACGGCCGCTGCCGCACCTTCGACGACGCGGCGGGCGGCTACGTCCGCGGCGAGGGCGCGGGCCTGGTGCTGCTCAAGCCGCTGTCGGCCGCGCTCGCCGACGGTGACCGGGTGCACGCGGTGATCAGGGGCACGGCCACCGGCCACGGCGGGCGGAGCAACGGCCTGACCGCGCCCCGGGGCGCCGCGCAGCGCGCCGTCATCGAACAGGCCCTGCGCCGCGCCGAGCTGAGCGGCAAGGAGGTCGACTACGTCGAGGCGCACGGCACCGGCACGCCGCTCGGCGACCCCGTCGAGTGGGAGGGCCTCGCCGCGGTCTACGGCATGGGGCGCCCGGACGGGGCCCGCTGCCTGGTCGGCTCGGTGAAGACCAACCTCGGGCACCTGGAGGCCGCCGCGGGCGTCGCGGGCCTGATCAAGGCGGCGCTCGTCGTCCGGGACCGCGTGGTGCCGCCGACGCTGCACCTCACGACCCCCAGCCGCCGCCTCGACTGGGAGGGCGCGGGGCTGCGCGTGCCGACCCGCCCGACGCCGCTCGCCGCCGACGGGCCGGTGCGGGCGGCGGTCAGCTCCTTCGGGTTCGGCGGCGCCACCGCCCACGCGGTCCTGGAGTCGCCCCCCGCGCCGGAGCCCGCCCCGCAGGCGCCGCCCGCGCGGCCGGTGCACGCCCTGTGCCTGTCCGGCCACACGCCGACGGCCCTGACGACGCTGGCCCGGCACTGGCGTACCCACCTCGCCGCGCACGCCGGCACATCCGCCGCCGACCTGTGCCGGGCGGGGAACACCGGCCGCGCGCGGCTCGCCCACCGCGCCGTCGTCGTCGGCCGGTCGGCCGCCGCGCTCGACGCGGGCCTGGCGGCGCTGGCGCACGGCGAGGCGTCGACGGCCGTGGTGCGCGGGACGGCCGGGCACGGGCCCCCGCCGAAGGTCGCGTTCCTGTTCACCGGCCAGGGCGCGCAGTACTCCGGCATGGGCCGGGGCCTGTACGACGCGCACGCCCCCTTCGCCCGCGCGATCGACCGCGCCGACCGCGTCCTGCGGCCCGAACTGGGGATCCCGCTGCAGGAGTTGCTGTTCGACGAGGACCGGGCCGGGCAGCTGCGGTCCACCCGCTGCTGCCAGCCCGCGCTCGTGGCGCTGGAGGTGGCGCTCGCCGAGCTGTGGCGGTCGCTCGGGGTGCGGCCCGCGGCCGTGCTCGGGCACAGCGTCGGCGCGTACGCCGCCGCGTGCGTGTCCGGCGCGCTGTCCTTCGAGGACGCGCTCGCCCTGGCCGCGGTGCGCGGCCGCCTCATGGACGAGCAGCCGGGCGACGGCGCGATGATCGCCTGCGTGGGGGACGCGGCGACGGTCACCGAGGTGGCCGCCGGGTACGCGTCGGTGGCGGTCGCCGCGGTCAACTCCCCCACGCACCTGGCCCTCTCCGGGGAGCGGGCGGACATCGAACGGGCCCGGGCCGCGCTCGTGGAGCGGGGCGTGACGGTCAGGCCGCTCGCGGTCTCGGGCGCCTTCCACTCGCCGCTGATGGCGGGTGCCGCCGAGCCGCTGCGGGCGGCCGCGCGGGGCGTGCGGTTCGCCGAGCCGGCCGTGCCGTGGGTGTCGGACGCCACCGGGGAGCCGGTCGGGCGGATCGACGCCGACGCCCTGGCCGCGCACCTGCTCGGCACGGTGCGCTTCGCCGACGGCGTGGCGACGCTGCGGCGGCTCGGCTGCACCGCGTTCGTGGAGGCGGGACCGCACCCGACCCTGCTCGGCCTGGCGCGCGCGGCGCTCGCGGGCACCCCCGCCGAGGCCGCGGCCGCGCGGGGGCCGGAGCTGTGGCTGCCGTCGCTGCGGCGGCCCTACGCCGGTGCCGCGGCGGGCGCGGGCGACTGGGAGACGCTGCTCACCTCGCTGGGGCGGCTGCACTGCGCGGGCGGCGCGGTGGACTGGGCGGCGCTCGACGAGGGCCGCCCCGGGCCGCGGGTGCCGGTGCCGCACGCGGTCCTGGAACCCGAGCCGTACTGGTTCACACCGCCGGAGGAGGCAGACATGCGGGACGGAGCCGGGCGTGCGGAGGCGGTGGCGCGTCAGACCGACGAGGCGGAGGCGCACGGGGCCGCCGGGCCCGAGGGCTCCGCGGGCCGTGCGGCGCCACCTCGCGCGGCCGGGCCCGGGACGGCGGGGGTGGGGACGGCGGCGCCCGTCACGGCGGAGCCCGGCCCGGAGGGGCCTGAGACGTACGGGCCCGGCACGACCGGGCCCGCGCCCGCCACGTCCGGGCCCACGGCGCCCCGGACCGCGCCCGCCCCCACGCCGGACGGTGCGCCCGCGCCCCCGCGCGGGACCCCCTCCACCCGGCACGAGGTCCTCGCCCACGTCGCCCGCGTCTGCGGTTACGACGCCCGGCGGATACCGCAGGACGCGCGGCTCGGCATGGACCTCGGCTTCGACTCGCTGATGCGCCAGGAACTGGAGCGCGCCCTGCTGCGGCGGTTCCCGGGGCGGCTCAACGGCAACCGCGAGCGGCTGCCCGAGGACCCGACCGTCGGGCAGCTGGTGGACCTCCTCGACGGAGCCGGGGCAGGAGCAGGGGCCGCGGGGCAGAGCCCCGAACCGCCTCCTGAGCGGACTGCGGCTCCGGTGCCACCGGTGCCCGAGGAGGCCCCCGTACCGGCCCCAGGACCCGTCGTCCAGGAGCGCGTCTTCGAGGAGTGGCCCGAGTACGCCGAACTGCGGGAGCGGCTGCGGCTGGCCACGGCGGACGGGGCCAACCCGTACGGCCGGACGCACGAGGGGTTCAACGGCGGCCGGGCCCGGGTGAGCGGCGCGCGGGTCCTGAACTTCGCGGCCTTCAACTACCTGGCGCTCTCCCACCATCCGCGGGTCCGCGCCGCGGCGAGGGCCGCCGTCGACCGGTACGGCACGTCCTGCTCGGCGACGCCGCTGCTGTGCGGGGAGACCCCGCTGCACCACGAACTCGACGCCGAGATCGCCTCGTTCCTCGGCACCGAGGCCGCGATCGTGTTCGCGGGCGGGCACGCCACGAACGTCGCCACCATCGGCCACCTCTTCGGGCCCGAGGACCTGATCCTGCACGACGAGTGGATCCACGACAGCGCGGTGCGCGGCAGCGTCCTGTCCGGCGCCCTGCGCAGGCCCTTCCCGCACAACGACTGGCGGGCCCTGGACCGGATGCTCACCGCCGCGCGCGGCCGGGCCCGGCGCGCCCTGGTGCTCGTGGAGGGCGCCTACAGCCAGGACGGCGACCTGCCGGACCTGCCGAGGTTCATCGACGTCAAGCGGCGGCACGGGGCCATGCTCATGGTCGACGAGGCCCACTCGATCGGCGTGCTCGGCCGCACCGGCCGGGGCATCGGCGAGTACTTCGGCGTCGACCGGGCCGACGTCGACCTGTGGATGGGCACGCTCAGCAAGGCCGTCGGCAGCCTCGGCGGCTATGTGGCGGCGCGGCGCACGATCGTGGAGTACCTGAAGTTCACGGCCCCGCTGCACATCTTCAGCACCGGCACGGCCCCGGCCAACGCGGCGGCCGCCCTCGCGGCGCTGCGGGTGATCCGGGACGAGCCGGAGCGCGTGGCACGGCTGCGGCACCTCGCCGAGCACTTCCGGGACGCGGCCCGCGCCCGCGGCCTCGACATCGGCGTGTCCCGGGCCTCGGCGGTGGTCCCGGTCGTCATCGGCGGCTGGGAGCGGACCATGGCGCTGTCGAACGCGCTGCTGCGGCTCGGGGTGAACGTGATGCCGATCGGCTATCCGGCCGTCCCGCGCGACGAGTGCCGCCTGCGCTTCTTCATCAACGCCGACCACACCCGCGACGAACTCGACCGCGCCCTCGACCTGTTGGGACGAGCCATGGCAGAGCAGCAGCAGAACGGAATCCCGGGCACGGAGGCGGCCGAGGCTGTCGGGGCCGCCGGGGTAGCCCGGGCAGCCGGGGCCGCCGCAGCCGGTGAACCCACCGACCCCGAGCCCACCGACCCCAGCGCGACCAACCACCCCACCGGGCCCGCCGGCGAAGCCGCCACCACCGCCCCGCGCCCCGCCGCCCCCGCTCCCGGCCCCGTCGCCGCCGCCCCGGAGGTGCTCGTCGCCGGAGCCAGCGGCTTCGTCGGCGGCCACCTCACGCACCGCCTCGTCGAGCGCGGCCACCGGGTCCGGGCGCTGGTGCGCGCGGGCAGCGACCGGTCCGGGTTCGCGGGCGCGGACCCCGACGCCGTCGAGGTGGCGGTCGGCGACCTCGACGACCCGGAGAGCCTGCGCCGCGCCACGGCCGGGGTCCGGCACGTCTACAACTGCACCGGCCTGTCCGCCGACTGGGGCCCGTGGGACCGGTTCCAGCGGGTCAACATCGACGGCAGCCGCCGCCTCGTGGAGGCCGCCGCGCACGCGGGCACCGTGGAGCGGTTCCTGCACGTCAGCACCACCGACGTGTACGGCTACCCGGTCCGGCCCGGCGACGAGAGCACCCCGCCCCGCGACATCGGGCTGCCGTACAACCGCAGCAAGCTCCTCGGCGAGCAGGCGGTCCGCGAGGCGGCGGCGCGCGCCCTGCTGCCGCTGACCGTGGTGCGGCCGGTGAGTGTGTACGGGCCGCGCAGCAAGGACTTCGTCGTGGAGATCGCGACGCTGCTCCTCGCCCGCCAGATGGTCTACATCCGCGGCGGCGACGTCCCGGCCGGGCTGCTCTACGTGCGCAACGCTGCCGACGCGATGATCGCCGCCTGCGGGGCGCAGGCGGCGGCCGGCGGGACGTACAACCTGCGCGACCCGGAGCGCACGACGTGGCGCGCCTACATCGAGGCGCTCGCCCGCGGCCTCGGGGTGAAACCGCCGTCGCTGAGCCTGCCCGCTCCGCTGGCGCGCGGCGTCGCGACCCTGTCCGAGGGGGTGTACGGGGCGCTGCGGGTCACGGCGCGGCCGGTGCTCACGCGGCACGCGGTGCACCTGTTCGACCGCGACCAGTCGTACGCCGTCGACCGGGCCCGCGACGACTTCGGCTTCAAGAGCGAGGTGACCTTCGAGGAGGGGGTGCGGCTCACCCTCGACTGGCTCGACTCGCCCGAGGGCCGCGCCCACGTCAAGCGCTGACGGCCCCCCGGGCCACCGCACCGCGAGAGGACCCCACCCGTGCACCCATCCGCGCGCCCGGCCCGGCCGGCGCCCCCGACGGCCGCCGACTGGTTCCCCGGCCCCAGCCCGGACCCGGAGGCAGCCGCCGGGACGCCGCGCCTGATCTGCTTCCCCTACGCGGGCGGCACCGCCTCCGTGTACCGCGACTGGCCGGACCTGCTGGGGGCGCCGGTGGTGCCGGTGCAGTTCCCCGGGCGCGGCCGGCGGCTGCGCGAGGCGCCGTACACGGACCTGGACGCGCTGGTGTCCGACGTGACGGACGCACTGCTCGCGGCCGGACTCGCCCGCGACTACGTCCTGTTCGGGCACAGCATGGGCGCGCTCGTCGCCTACGAGGTGGCGTGCGCGCTGCGCGCACGCGGCGCGCCCGAGCCGCGCCACCTGTTCGTGTCCGGCAGCCGGGCCCCGCACCTGTACGGCGACCGCGCGGACCACGCGCTCGGCGACGACGCGCTGCGCGCCCTGGTCCACGACCTGGGGGCGCTGGCGCCCGGCGACCGTGTCGCGGGGGCCTATCTGGAGCGCCGCCTGCCGGTGCTGCGCGCCGACCTCACGGCGTGCGAGCGCTACCGCTGGCGGCCGCGCCGCCCGCTGGCCTGCCCGATGACCGCGTACGCCGCCGACGGCGACCCGGTCGCGCCCGCGCCGCACGTCGAGGCGTGGCGCGCGTACACCGGCGCCTCGCTGCTGTGCCGCCGCGTGCCGGGCGGCCACTTCTTCCTCAACGGCCCCGAGCGCCGTCCCCTCCTGCGCGACCTGCGCACCGAACTCACCCGTACCGCCGAGGAGAAGGAACCCTCATGGACCTACTGAGCCTGGCCAGGGCCGTCAAGGACCGGGCGCGGGAGCCGGTCGCGGACGTGCCGGCCGCGGCGCGCGTCGTCACCGACCCCCGCCTGCCGCTGCTGTTCGCGCTCGACCGGACCCTGTTCCACCCGCTGTACCGGGCCTCGTTCCTGGCGGCCGCGGCGGGCTCCGGTGTGCTGCGGTGCCTGGCGGCCCGCCCCTGCGACCTGGAGAGCCTCGCCGAGCGGACCGGCGCCGGGCCCGCGGACCGGGAGCGGCTGCGGGCCTGGCTGGACGCCGGGGTGCGCCTCGGCGAGCTGCGCCGCAAGGAGGGCTGCTACCTGCTGCGCAGCCGCACCGCCAAGGCGCTCGCGAAGGTGTCCAACGATCCGGTGGCCGCGGCCCTGGAGGAGGTGCTGCGCTTCCACGTGCCCGCGCTGCGCGACGCCCCGCGCATGCTCGCCGCGGGGGACCGGTTCACGCTCTCCGACCAGGACGGCCTGGTCGTCGCCCGCTCCTCGCTCGTGCTGCGCGGCTTCGTCGAGGAGGCCGTCGGCCGGGCGCTGCCGCGCACGGGGCCGGTACGGCTCCTGGAGATCGGCTGCGGCAGCGGCGCGTACGTCCGGTACGCCGCCGGGCTCAACCTGCGCCTGACCGCGCTCGCCGTCGACCTCCAGGACGAGGTCGCCGAGCAGGCCGCGAAGAACATGGCGCGGTGGGGCCTCGCCGACCGCGTCGAGACCCGCCGGGGCGATCTGCGCACCCTCGACCTGCAGCCGCAGTTCGACCTGGTGACCCTGCACAACAACATCTACTACTTCCCGGTCGAGGAGCGCGCCGAGGTCCTGGCGCGGGCGCGGTCCTTCCTGGCCCCGGGCGGCAGGCTGCTGCTCACCTCGTCCTTCCGGGGCGGGAGCGCGTTCGGCCTGGAGGTGCTCAACCTGTGGTTCGAGCTGGCCGCGTTCGGCGGGCCGCTGCCGCGCGAGGACGAGCTGCTGGGGCAGGTGCGGGAGGCCGGGTTCACCGACGTGCGGGCCTCGGGCGTCGTGCCCGGCCAGCCGTTCCGCGCCGTCACCGGTGTCAACGTTCCCGCGGGCCCGGTGCGCCACCGCCCGGCCGCGCGGGCGCTCTCCCCCGCCCCGCAGGCCGTCGAGGAGGCCGCGTCATGACCACGAAGGCGACCACGGACACGGGCACGGGCCCGACGACCACGGACACGGACACGGGCACGGACCCGGCGGCCGGGACCACCGACGCCGGGGCGACCTCCGCCTCCGGGACCACCGACGCCACGACGGCCTCCGCCGCCACCCCGGGCACCGGCCTCGTCACCGTCCTCGGCCGCGCGCGCGCCGGCGGTGCCGACGCGCTCGGCGGTGCGGACGTACTCAGCGGTGCGGACGTACTCGGCGGCAAAGGGGCCCGGCTCGACGAGCTGATGCGGGCGGGGCTTCCGGTGCCGCCCGCGTTCTGCCTCACCACCGGGCTTTTCGAGCTGTTCCTGCGGGAGAGCGGGCTCGGCGCCGAGCTGCGCGCGGCCGAGGCGCGGCACGAACCCGCTTCAGTGCTCCGGGAGTTGGTGCTCGCGCGGGAGCTCCCGGAGGCCGTCGCGCGGCCCGTCGTCGCGGCCTACGAGGAGCTCGGCCGGCCGCGCGTCGCGGTGCGCTCGTCGGCGGTGCGGGAGGACTCCGCCGGGCGCTCCTTCGCGGGCCAGCACGACACCGTCCTCGACGTGGCGGGCGACGCGGCGCTGCTGGACGCGGTCAGGGTCTGCTGGGCGTCGCTCTGGTCGGACCGCGCGGCGGCCTACCGCTCCGGCCCGGCCGGGGCCATCGCCGTCGTCGTCCAGGAGATGGTGGACGCGGACGTCAGCGGGGTGCTGTTCACCGTGGACCCCGTCGGCGGCCGGCCGCACCGGCTGGTGGTGGAGGCGTGCTGCGGGCTCGGCGAGGGCCTGGTGTCGGGCCGGGTCTCCAGCGACTTCTTCGTGGTGGACGACCGCACCCTGGACGTCGTCGAGGAGCGCGTGCGCTACAAGGTCACCAAGTGCGCGCCGCTCGCTCCGGGCCGCATCGGCATGACCAAGGTGGACGCCGCCGACCGGGACGCGCCCTGCCTGACCCGGGAGCGGCTCACGGCCCTGGCCCGGCTCGCCCTCCGGGTGCGCGAGCACTACGGCTGCGAGCAGGACGTCGAGTGGGCGCTGCGCGACGGCACCCTGCACCTGCTCCAGGCCCGTCCCATCACCACCCGGCCGCGCCCGGAGGCGGCCGACGGCGACCGCAGCCCGTACCTGCCGCGCAGCCGGGGGCGGCAGCCGGAGGCGGTCCTTGGCGGCACGCTGTGGTCGCGCATGGACATCGGCGAGATCTTCGTGGGCCTGATGTCCCCGCTCGGCCTGAGCTTCGCCCGCCACTACCAGGACCACGTGCACGGCGACTGCGCGCGGGCCCTGGGCGTGCGCGACATCGGCGACGTCGACCTGCACATGGGCTACCTCCAGGGCCATGTGTACCTGAACATCTCCTACACCGCGTACCTGCTCGGGCAGGCCCTGCCGACGCGCGACCAGCGGCACTTCACCCGCCGCTTCGTCAGCGAGGAGGTCGACCTCGCGACGTACACCAACCCGTTCGGCACCTTCCCCGGCGGGGTCGAGGACCTCCTGTCCACCGTGCACTGGCTGCGCGAGACGGGGCGCGAGATGGTCGTCATGAAGGGCCGCGCCCGGGACATGGCGAGGACGCGCGACTACGAGTTCGACCGCGCCCGGCGCCTGGACCTGACCCGGATGTCCCGGCGCGAGCTGGACGCCGAACTCACCCGCTACCTGCACTACTTCCACGACGCGCACGTCGGCTACATGCCGTACTACATCAACGCGTTCGGGTTCTACGGCATCCTCACGGAGCTGTGCGCGCGGTGGCTCGGCGCGGCGGGCGACAACCTCCAGAACCGCCTCAAGACCGATATGTCGAGCCTGCGCACCGTGGCGTCCGCGCAGGAGATCTGGGCCGTCGCGCAGGCCGCCAAGGCCCGCCCCCGGGTCATGGAGATCATCGAGTCGGCGCCCCTGGAGGAGGTCCCGGACCGGCTGCGCGCGGACGCCGAGGGGCAGGTGTTCTGGGACACGCGGATGGAGCCGTTCCTGCGCGCCAACGGCACCCGCGGCCGGCAGGAGATGGAGCTCACCCACCCGCGCTGGATCGACGACCCGTCGTACGTCTTCCAGATGATCCGCCGCTACGCCGCCGACGGCTTCACCGCCGACGACATCATGGGCCGCAGCCGCGCCCGCCAGGAGGGCGACGTCCGCGCGGTGCTGGCCGGTCTTCCGCTGCCGCGGCGCAAGACCCTCGAGGGCGTGATGGCGATGTACGCGCTCTGCAGCGAGCTGCGCGAGTCCACCCGCATGTCGATGATCACGTCGATCTGGCTGGTCAGGAACGTGGTGTACGAGGTCGGGCGGCGGCTCGTCGCCGACGGCGTGCTGCGCTCGCTCGACGAGGTCGCCTACCTGGACTTCGCGGACGTACGCCGCTTCGTGGCGGGCACGGCGACGGCCGGCGAGGCGTTCCCGCGGGAGGCCGTCGACGAGCGGCGGCGCGTGCACGAGTACCACAACCGCCTGCCGGAGCCGCCGCTGACGTTCGTCGGCACGTACGACGGCACGCGCGCGGCCCGGCCGGCCCGGGACGGGGCGCGGCTGACGGGCCTCGGCTCGTCGCCGGGGCGGATCGTGGGCCGGGCGCGGATCGTGGAGGACCTGGTGTGGCAGGCCGACGAGTTCCAGGCGGGCGAGATCCTCGTGACCCGGCACACCGACGCGTCCTGGACGCCGCTGTTCGCCATCGCGGGCGGCGTGGTCACGGACATCGGGTCGATGCTCTCGCACAGCTCCATCGTGTCCCGCGAGTTCAACGTGCCCTCGGTGGTCAACACCAAGCACGCCACCCAAGTGATCAGCACCGGCGACATGGTCCTGGTCGACGGCGACACCGGGCTCGTCGAGGTCGTCGAGGGCTGAGCGGACCCCGAAGTCCGAGCGGCGGACCCCGGGGTCCCGAGCGGACAGCAGCAGCGCAGAGGAAAGCGAGAGGCGACCAGATGATCCCCAACCAGTGGTATCCGATCCTGCGGACCCAAGACGTCAAACGCGGCGCCCCGACCGGGGTGAAGCGCCTGGGCGAGGAGCTCGTGCTCTGGCGCGACCTCGACGGCAGGCTGGTCTGCCAGTCGGCGCGCTGCCCGCACAAGGGCGCGAACCTGTCCGACGGGCGCCTCGTGGGCAACTCCATCGCCTGCCCCTACCACGGCTTCCGGTACGACACGAGCGGCGCCTGCCGTCTGATCCCGGCCCTCGGGGCAGAGGGCCGTATCCCGGCGTCGATGCGGATCGACACGTACGAGGTGCGCGAGCAGTACGGCCTGGTGTGGCTGTGGTGGGGCGACAAGCGCGCGACCCTGCCGGAGATCGTGCTGCCGCGGGAACTCGCCGAGCACCCGCGCCCGTACGAGACGATCACCTGGAGCAGGCCGGTCCACTACACCCGGTACATCGAGAGCCTGCTGGAGTTCTACCACGTGACGTTCGTCCACCGGGACCACTGGGCGAACATAATCGACTACACGTTCATGTACGGCAGTTGGCGCAAGCTCTGGACGGACGGCCGCGAGCGCTACATCGCCGCCAACAAGATCGTGAACCATCGCGTGGACGTGGACGGCACGATCATCCGCTCCACCTTCGACCAGTGCGAGGAGGGCAACCCCGACAACATCTGGCACTTCGACCTCATCTACCAGGCGCCCTGCATGACGCACGTCCGCCAGGGCCTCCTGGAGGTCACCACCTGGCTCACGCCGATCGACGACGAGAACACCCAGGCGATCATGCGGCTGTGGGAGTACCCGCTGCTCAAGCGGATGGTGCCGATCAAGCCGCTGCGGCCGTGGATCCTGCGGGCGTCGCTCCAGATGGAGAAGTACGTCCAGGACCAGCAGGACAACGACATCATGGCGCGCCAGGAGCCCAAGGTCAGCGAGCGGGGCGTGAACAAGCTGATCGCCCCGGACGAGATGAACGCCAAGTACCTGCAGATGCGGGACCGGTTGAAGGCGGAGGCCCGCGCCGAGGCCGAGGCACGCGCCGCCGCGCCTGCTCCGGCCCCCGCGGCCTCGGCCCCCGCGACGGCCGAGGCGGAGGCCCCGCCGACGGCGGCGGTCACGGCCAACGGCAGCGGCAGCGGCAGCGGCAGCGGCAGCGGCAGCGGCAGCGAAAACGGCGACGCCCATGGCAACGGCGGGAACGGCGCCGGGAGCGGCAACGGCGCCGCCGCCCGGAGCGGCGCCGGGGCGAAGGAGTCCGCGGCCCCCGCCGAGGACCTCAGCAAGAGCGCGTCCTGAGCCGCGCGCGCGTTCCGGCACGGGCGGCCGGGACGCGCGCCGCGGCGGCGGGGCCGCCACCGACGGGAACCCGGGCCGGGAGGTCATCGGGCAGCCGCGCCACCGGAGCACCGGGGCCCCGGGGCACCGGCCCGGGAGCCGGGTCAGGAGGTCGCCACGCGCAGCGGTGCCTTGCCCGGCGCGACCGGGTCGCCGTCCTCGGCCAGCTCGTCCCACCACTGCGAGCCGTCCTCGATGTGGCGCAGGAGGATGCCCTCGCGCAGCGCCCAGGGGCACACGGCCGCCGCCTTGACGCCCATGAGCTTCATCGCCGTGTGCCCGACGACCGCGCCGGCCAGGCTCTGCCCGGCCCGCGGCGCCGAGATGCCGGGCAGCCGCGCCCGCTCGGCGGCGGGCAGACGAGCGAGCCGCTCACGGGCCTCGCGGAGGCCGGAGCGGCGCAGGGTCCTGTCGACGAACGGGCCGTGTCTCCCCGGTTCCTCCCCGGCCAGGCGGGCGAGTTGCTGGAACGTCCGTGAGGTCGCCACGGCGGTGCGCGGCCCCTCCCAGCGGATCCGCGCCGCCACGTCCCGCAGTTGGTGCCGCACCTGGCGCCGCAGGTCCCTGAGGGCCTGCTCGGAGGGCGGGTCCTCGGCGGCGAGGTACTGGTGGGTGAGGCGGTGGGCGCCGAGCGGCAGCGACACCGCGAAGTCCGGCAGCCGGCCCCGGCCGAAGGCCACCTCCAGCGAGCCGCCGCCGATGTCCATCAGCACCAGCGGCCCGGCCCGCCAGCCCAGCCAGCGGCGGGCGCCGAGGAACGTCAGCTCGGCCTCCAGCTCCCCCGGCAGGGTGCGCAGCCACACACCGGTCCGCGCGGCGACCGCCCGCAGCACCTCCTGGCGGTTCGGCGCGTCCCGGATCACGGCGGTGGCGAAGGCCAGCGGCCGCCCCGCCCCCCAGCGTTCGGCCGTCGCGGCGGCGGAGGCCACGGCGTGCGCCAGGCGCTCCACGCTCTCCTCGCCCAGCGGCCCGCCGGGCTCCACCTGCTCGCCGAGCCGCAGCTTCCACTTGGCGGTGTGCACGGGCAGCGGGGCCCCGCTGCCGGCGTCCACGACCACGAGCCGCGCCGTGCGCGACCCCACATCCAGCACGCTCACTCGCATGAGCCCTCAGTACCCCGGCAGCACCCCGGCACGCCCACACACACGACATGTGCCGTTTCCCTCCATGACATGCCCCGTTTCCATGGGCCGCATGCGCCGCCCCCTCGGCTCCGGGGTCCGTAGCGTGGCTCCATGACCTCACCCACCCGCCCCGCCCACCGCCCCGCCCCCCACCACGACCTGGTCCTGCGCGGCGGCCGCGTGCTCGATCCGGAGAGCGGCCTCGACGCGGTGGCCGACGTCGGCGTGACAGGGCGGGAGATCTCCGGGGTCTCGGCGACGCCGCTGCCGGGGCGCCGGGTCGTGGACGCCTCGGGGCTCGTGGTCGCCCCGGGCTTCATCGATCTGCACAGCCACTCCCACACCGTCCAGGGCCACCGGCTCCAGGCCCTGGACGGCGTGACCACGGTCCTCGAACTCGAAGCGGGCCTGTCCCCCGTCGAGGAGGCCTACCGGCTCGCCGCCGCCGAGGGCCGCCCCCTCAACTACGGCTTCTCCGCGTCCTGGGCGCAGGCCCGGATGGCGGCCGTGGGCGGGCTGCCGCACGGCGGGGGCATCACCGCGACCCTGCACCGCCTCGGTGAGCCCGCCTGGCGGCGCGAGGCCACCCGGGTCCAGGAGGAGGCGCTCCTGGACCTGGTGCGCCGGGACCTGGACGCCGGCGCGCTCGGCATCGGCGTGCTCATGGGCTACGCGCCGCGCGTGCGCCCCGAGGAGTACCTGGCGGTGGCCCGCCTCGCCGCGGAGACCGGCGTACCCACGTACACGCACGCGCGGGACCTGGTGGAGCAGCAGCCGGACACGCCCGTCGACGGGGCCGAGGAGATCGCCCGGGCCGCGGGCGAGACCGGCGTGCACGCCCACTACTGCCACGTGCCGTCCACCTCGCACCGGCACACCGACCGCGTCCTCGCCGTCCTCGACCGCGCCCGCGCCGAGGGCGCCCGCGTGTCCACGGAGGCCTATCCGTACGGCGCGGGCATGACCGCCGTCGGTGCCGCCTTCCTCGACCCCGGCCGGCTGTCCGGCCGGGAGGCGTCGGACATCGTGTACGCCCGCACCGGCCGGCGCGTGCGCGACGCCGAGGAGCTGCGCGCCCTGCGCGCGGCCGACCCCGGGGCGCTGGCGTTCCTGCCCTTCCTGGACGAGGACGACGCCCGCGACCGGGCCTTCCTCGACCGGGCGCTGCTGCACCCGCACACCGTGATCGGCTCCGACGCGATGCCGCTGACCTGGACGGGCCCGGTGGCGGACCCGCTGGCGTGGCCGGTGCCGCCCGGGGCCGCGGTCACGCACCCGCGCACCGCGGGCACGTTCTCCAAGGTGCTGCGCCGGTACGTGCGGGAGCTCGGCGCCCTCGGCCTGATGGACGCGGTCGCGCGGGCGAGCCTGTTCCCGGCGCGGATCCTGGAGGCGGGGGTGCCCGCGCTGCGCAAGAAGGGGCGCGTACAGGCGGGGTGCGACGCCGACCTCGTCGTCTTCGACCCCGCCGCGGTGAGCGACCGGGCCACGTACACCGACAGCACCCGGCCCTCGACAGGCCATGCGCACGTCCTGGTCGGCGGCACGCCCGTGGTCCGCGACGGCGTTCTGCTCCCGGACGCGCTGCCGGGGCGCCCGGTGCGCCGCTGACCGTCACCCGGCGCGGCGGGATGGCGCCACTGGCAGCACGAATGGCGCCACATTGCCCCCGCAGGCACCGCGAACGGCCACACCGGGCGCGCGCCGGGCGTACGGTGGTCTGCGGAAGGCGCGCCCGTCAGCGACCGGTGCCGCCTGCGGACGGGAAGGGGCAGGCGGTGCGCGTATACCGTGAAGTGCTGGTGAAACGGCTGCACGGTGAAGTGGCACCAGGCATTCCGGGGCGGTGGGCGCCGGGGGCGAGGGGCGGAATCCGGACAGTTCCGCACCCGGAACGCGAGTTGCCCCTTATGGCGCCACAACTGTGCCACCATGGCGTCATGGATCTCACGCCCTACGCCGACGACTCCCCGTACGAGCTCGCCGCCGCCGCGGACGCGGGCGGAGTAGACGGGCGGAACCCGCACCGGAGACCGGGCACGCCGCAGGATCCGCCCGTCCGGCTCACCGCGCGCGAGGAGCGGCCCGCCCGGCTCACGCTGCTCAGCACGGGCCCCGACGCCGACGGAGCCACCCCGCCGACACCCGGCGGACACGGCTCCCTGGAGCGGGTGAGCGACCTCCTGTCCGGCGGCCACGTCCCGCTGGGGTTCGCCACCGTGAGCCAACCGGAGCCCGCCGCGGCCCTGTTGGACCGCGCCGTGCCGGACCCCGCCGCACTGGCCCTGGACGTACCGGACGACGGCGGCACGCCCGCGCTGCGCGCCCTCCAGGACGCGCTCGACGGAGCCGGTGCCGAGGCCACCGCGCTCGCCCCGCGCACGCCGTGCCTGGACGACGTCTGCCAGGCGCTCTTCGGCCCGGACGAGGACAGCAGTCCGGACGAGGACGGCACGTGACCGGCGGGGGCGACGCGGGCTGAGCGAACGGCCGCTGGACACTGGCGAACGGCCGCTGGACACCGCGGACGGGGCCGCCCACCGGTGGTGGGCGGCCCCGTCCGGTCACCGCGTGCCGAGGCGGATCAGGCGGCGCCGGAGGCCACCGCGCGGCCCGCAGCCGTACGCGCCCCGGCGTGCCGCGCCTCAGGCGGAGGCGGCCTCCCGCCGCACCCGCTCCAGTACGCCCGGCAGCGCGCGCAGGAAGGCGGTCACCTCGTCCTCGCCCACGACGAGCGGCGGGGCGAGCCGGATCGTGTCCGGCGCGACGGCGTTCACCAGCAGCCCCGCGTCCTGGGCCGCCTCCTGCACCCGCCCGGCGACCGCCTCGGTCAGGACGATGCCGAGCAGCAGCCCGGCCCCGCGGACCCGGTCCACCAAGGGGTGGTCCAGGCCCTCGATGCCCTGGCGCAGTGCCTCGCCCTGGCGCTTGACGTGGTCGAGGAGGCCGTCGGCGTGGACGGTGTCGAGCACGGCGAGCGCGGCGGCGCACGCGACGGGGTTCCCGCCGAACGTGGTGCCGTGCGTGCCGGGTGCCAGCAGCTCGGCGGCCGGGCCGAACGCCAGGGTCGCGCCGATCGGCAGCCCGCCGCCGAGCCCCTTGGCGAGCGTGAGCACGTCCGGTTCCACGCCCTGCGCCTGGCACTCGAACCAGTGGCCGGTACGGCCGATTCCGGTCTGCACCTCGTCGAGGACGAGCAGCGCCCCCGCGGCCCGGGTGATCTCGCGGGCCGCCGCCAGATAGCCGGGCGGGGGCACGACCACGCCGTTCTCGCCCTGGATCGGCTCCAGCACGACGAGCGCGGTGTCGGTGTCGACGGCGGCGCGCAGCGCCTGCGTGTCGCCGTACGGCACGTGCGTGACCTCGCCCGGCAGCGGCTCGAACGGCGCCCGCTTCGCGGGCTGTCCGGTCAGCGCGAGGGCGCCCATGGTGCGGCCGTGGAAGCCGCCCTCGGCCGCGACCGTGAGGCGCCGGCCGGTCATCCTGCCGAGCTTGAAGGCGGCCTCGTTGGCCTCGGCGCCGGAGTTCGCGAAGAACACCCGGCCCCTGCGCCCCGTCAGGCGCAGCAGCCGTTCGGCGAGCCGGACCGGCGGCTCCGCGACGAACAGGTTCGACACGTGGCCGAGGCGTCCGATCTGCTCGCTGACGGCCCGGACGACGGCGGGGTGCGCGGTGCCCAGGGAGTTGACGGCGATGCCCCCGACGAAGTCGAGGTACTTGTTGCCGTCCGCGTCCCAGAACGCGGCGCCCTCCCCGCGCACCAACGGCACCCGCGGGGTGCCGTAGTTGTCCATCATCGACGCCTGCCAGCGCTCCGTGAGCGTCTTCTCCGACCGGCCGGCCCGGTCGGTGCCGGACCCCTCCACGATCGCTGTCACTCCAGGCCCTCCACGATGTCGGGCATGACCAGCGTGCCGATCTCCTCGCGCGTGAACATCTCCAGGAGCACCGAGTGCTGGACGCGGCCGTCGATGACGCGCGCGCTGCCCACGCCGTTGCGCACCGCGTGCAGGCACCCGGCCATCTTCGGCACCATGCCGTCGGCGAGGTCCGGCAGGATCTTCTCCAGTTCGCTGGCGCTCAGGCGGCTGATGACCTCGTCGCTCTGCGGCCAGTCCCGGTACAGCCCCTCGACGTCGGTGAGGAAGACCAGCGTGTGGGCGTTGAGGGCGGCCGCGACCGCGGCGGCGGCCGTGTCGGCGTTGACGTTGTAGACGTAGTCGTCGTCGACGCTGCGGGCCACGGGCGAGATCACGGGGATGCGGCCGTCCGCGAGGAGCGCCTCGACGGCGCCCGGGTTCACCTGGGTGATCTCCCCGACGCGGCCGATGTCGACCATCTCCCCGTCCTCGCTCTTCGGCCGGTGCTGGACGGCGGTGATCAGGTCCGCGTCCTCGCCGGTCAGGCCGACGGCGAGCGGGCCGTGCTGGTTGATGAGCCCGACCAGCTCGCGCTGCACCTGCCCGGCGAGGACCATCCGGACGACGGACATGGCCTGCGGCGAGGTGACCCGCAGGCCCGACTTGAACTCGCTCTCGATGTTGTGCAGGCGCAGCGCGGCGCTGATCTGCGGGCCGCCGCCGTGGACGACGACGGGCTTGAGGCCGGCGTGGCGCAGGAAGACCACGTCGTGCGCGAAGGCGGCCTTCAGCTCGTCGTCGATCATGGCGTTGCCGCCGAACTTGATGACGCAGATCATGCCTTGGTGGCGGTTCAGCCACGGCAGCGCGTCCATCACGGACTGCGCCTTCTCCAGGGCGGGGTGTTCGTGGGTGGGGATCCTCATGACGCGTACGCGCTGTTCTCGTGGACGTACGCGGACGTCAGGTCGTTGGTCCACAGGGTGGCCGACGCGGTGCCGGCCGCCAGGTCCGCGGTGATGACGACCTCCCGGCCCCGCATGTCCACGGACGCGCGGTCCACGCCGATGGCGCCGTCCTTGCACACCCAGACGCCGTTGATGGCGACGCTCAGGCGGTCGGGCTCGAAGGCGGCGGAGGTGGTGCCGATGGCGGACAGCACCCGGCCCCAGTTGGGGTCCTCGCCGTGGATGGCGCACTTGAGGAGGTTGTTGCGGGCGATGGAGCGGCCCACCTCCACGGCGTCGTCCTCGGTGGCCGCGTGGACGACGTCGATGCGGATGTCCTTGCTTGCGCCCTCGGCGTCGCCGATGAGCTGCCGGGCGAGGTCGTCGCAGACCGTACGGACGGCCTGGGCGAACTCCTCGTACGCCGGTGTGACCCCGGAGGCGCCGGAGGCCAGGAGCAGCACGGTGTCGTTGGTGGACATGCAGCCGTCGGAGTCGACGCGGTCGAAGGTGACGCGGGTCGCCGCGCGCAGCGCCCGGTCGAGGTCGGCGGCGGGCAGGTCGGCGTCGGTGGTGAGCACCGCCAGCATGGTGGCGAGGCCGGGGGCGAGCATGCCCGCGCCCTTGGCCATGCCGCCGACGGTCCAGCCGTCGCCCTCGACGACGGCCGTCTTGTGCACGCTGTCGGTGGTCTTGATGGCGACGGCGGCCTGTTCGCCGCCGTCCTCGGACAGCGCGCGGGCCGCGGCCTCGACGCCCGGCAGCAGTCTGTCCATGGGCAGGCGGGTGCCGATGAGGCCGGTGGAGGCCACCGCGACCTGGTCGGCGCGGTGGCCGTCGAGGGCCGCGGCCGCCTTCTCGGCGGTGGCCCGGGTGTCGTCGAAGCCGGCGGGGCCCGTGCAGGCGTTGGCGCCGCCGGAGTTGAGGACGACGGCCGCCACCTGCCCGCCCTCGAGGACCTGTTCGCTCCAGACGACGGGGGCGGCCTTCACCCGGTTCGCGGTGAAGACCCCCGCGGCGGCCCGGCGCGGGCCGTTGTTCACGACCAGGGCCAGATCGGGTTTTCCCTTTGCTTTGATTCCGGCCGCGACGCCCGCGGCCGAAAACCCTTTTGCTGCCGTGACGCTCATGGCTCTACGACTCCTAAAGCGGAAGTTCCCGGTCGTCCGGGAAGGCCGAGGGGGCCGCCGGCAAGGACACCGGCCACGACTCCGGTGAAATGGCACGGGCCGTGCCGTCCCCTTCTCGATTCTGGCGGCGGAGCGCCGTGACGCGACAAGGCGCTGTCCGGCCGCGGTCGTTGCCCACCCCGCCCACCAGCCCTCGGCGCACCGACGGGCATCGGCGGCGCCGCTCCTCGACGGCCGGGCGGGGTGAGGGGCGACTCGCAACAAAGTACCGGCGATTCCGGCGTTCGGCACCGGGGCGTTGTCCTGTCCACAGGACGCACCGGTGCGTGCCGCACCCGCCGCCGAGGACGGTCGCGGGAGGCCACGCATTCTCCGGTCATTGTGTTGTCCCCATGGATTTCACCGCGTCGCAATAATGCACCCGGGCAGCACCCGGCAATTCGCCGGCGGCCGGGCAGGCCTGGACGCCGGAGCCGTCCCGAACCACAATGGCGGAGCCGGAGCCCGGCCCGCGGACGATCTCGCCGCGGCGGCGGGCCCCGGTCCACCGGCCGGATTCTCCTTTCGCCGATGCTCCGCGGCGCGCGGAATCTGCGGAGCGCGAGGACCGGTCCGACCGGAGACCAGACCTCTTGAATTGGAGTACCTATGAGCAGCAACCCGTTCGACGACGCCGACGGCCGGTTCTACGTCCTGGTGAACGACGAGGAGCAGCACTCGCTGTGGCCGTCCTTCGCCGAGGTGCCCGCGGGCTGGCGGGTCGTGTTCGGCGAGGCGAGCCGCCAGGAGTGCCTGGACTACGTGGAGCAGAACTGGACCGACCTGCGCCCCAAGAGCCTGCGCGACGCGATGGCGGCCGACTCGGCCGCGTGACGCGTCCTCGCGCGACGCGGAGGGCCCCGGTGCCGGGTGCGGCACCGGGGCCTTCGCGCACGCCCGCGGCGGTACGCCACCGGGCCGCTGCGGCCCTCCCCCGGCCGGTGGCCGCGTGACGGGCTCGGCAACGGCCGCCCCGGGCACGGGCACGGGAACGGCCGCCCCGGGCACGGCAACGGCCCGCCAGCCGGGCTGACGGGCCGTGCGCGGGAGCCGTCGGCGCGGCGGGTGGCGGCTAGGCCTCGCCGCGGGCCGCGGTGAGGCGGGGCCGGCGCCGGAGGACGGACTCGGCGATCTCACCGCTGCGGACGGCGATGTTCGACAGCAGGGACGAGGTCAGGCCGTGCGTGTGCTCGGTGCCGCCCTGGAGGTAGATGCCGCAGGTCAGGCCGGAGTCGGTGACCACGCGGTAGTCGCGCTCGACGCGGTGGCGGCCCTGCTCGTCGCGCAGGCAGTGGCGGTCGAGCTCGCCGAGCAGCGCCGTGGCGTCCATGGTGCTGTAGCCGGTGGCGAAGACGAGGGCGTCGACGTCCATCTCCTGCTCCGACTCGCCGTCGAGCAGCGAGTGCAGGACGACGCGGGTGTCGTTGCCGGAGCGCTTCACCTCCTTGACCCGGGTCAGGTTCAGGAAGCGCAGCCGCTGCTCACCCGCGACCTCCTCCTCGTACGCGCGGCGGAACAGCTCGCGGATGACGTCGTCGTCGACCACGGAGTAGTTCGTGTTCTTGTGGTAGCGCCAGAAGGCGTCGCGCGTCGTCTCCGTGCCGTAGTAGTAGTGGTCGACCGCGGCGGGGTCGAAGACCTGGTTGGCGAAGGGCGTGTCGTCGGCGACCGAGTAGCCGTACGACGGCAGGACCGCCGACACCTGCGCGTGCGGCAGCATGTCGTGCAGGAACTTGGTGATCTCCGCCGCGCTCTGCCCGGCGCCGACGACGGCCACGTGCTTCAGCTCCGCGGGGTTCATCCGGCCGTACTTGGCCAGGAACTCCGAGCTGTGCCAGACGCGTTCGTCGCGCTCCATGCCCGTGGGCATGCGCGGCACGAGGCCGGTGGACACGGCCACGTTGCGGGCCAGCACGACGCGCGTCGCGCCGCTCACGGTGTCCCGGACCTCGACCTGGAGGCACTGCTCCGGGCCGGTCCCGGTGTCCTGCGCGAGCCGGACGCCGGTGACCTCCGCGTTGTACGTGACGCGGTCGCTGAAGCTCGACTCGGCCCACTCCAGGTACTGGTGGAACTCCTGCCGCGTCGGGAAGAAGTCCTGGTTGTTCACGAATTGCACGAGGCGGTCGGACGCGTGCAGGTACGACACGAAGCTGTACCGCGACACGGGATTCCGGAAGGTGGCCAGGTCCTTCAGGAACGAGATCTGCATCGTCGCCTGCGGAAGGAGCATGTTGCGGTGCCAGCCGAAGGCCGCCTGCCGCTCGAAGAAGACGCTGGTGACCGGCTGGTCGGAGGTGTTGCTCTGGTGTTCCTCCAGGGCAATGGCGAGGGACAGGTTGGACGGGCCGAACCCGATGCCAACGATGTCGTATATCTCGTGTTCACGCGTACCCATAGATAATCTCCCGCTGGCGTAGCTTCGACAGGGACTTCCCGCATCATCGATGAGGTTCAGTAAAACTGCGGTTGCCCAGGAGGACCGAGGTCGGAAATGCTGGCAACTCCCGTTTCCGTCTGCGGCTGAAGGTCTCGGGCATCTCGACCTGCGGCCCGGAAGACACGCATTGAGTATTGCGTTGGAGAACACCGCCACGCCAACTTAGAGGGGCCGGACGGACCTTTCAAGAGGACCTGACCACCGTGCCCGGCCAGGCGACGGCTGTCCTGTCGACGGGACAGCCAGATCGCTCGTCCGCATTTTGGTCGTGCCGCTCAAAGCGTTGCTAACGTCGCCGACTCGGCGCCGCGCCATGCGTGACATTAACGAAAGGGTGAGCTGCGGATGTACGTTCCGAGCCAGTACCGCCAGCCGGACAGTTCGTGGATGGTCGACCTGATCCTCAGCAATCCGCTGGCACTCTTTGTGAGCAACGGCAGCCCGGAGGCCGGGCCGTTCGCCACGCACCTGCCGGTGATCAGGGACCCGGAGTGGACGGGCGAATGGTCCGACGACCTCGCGGGCGGCAGGCTGCTCGGCCATATGAACCGCGCGAACCCGCACTGGAAGGCGCTCGAATCCGGCAGCGTGAATCTGCTGACGTTCACCGGGCCGCACGGTTACGTCTCGCCGACGGTGTACGAGGTGACGCCGGCGGCGCCCACGTGGAATTTCACCTCGGTGCACGTGCACGGCGTGGTGGAGAAGATCGAGGGCATAGAGAACACCCTGGCCGTGGTGAAGGAGACCGTACGCGCCTACGAGGGCGCTTTCGGGGCGGGCTGGGACATGACCGAGTCCCTCGACTACTTCCGGAAGATCGTCCCCGCGGTGGGCGCGTTCCACTTCAAGGTGACCGGCGCGGAGGGCATGTTCAAGCTCAGCCAGGAGCAGCCGGCCGAGGTCCAGGAGCGCGTACGGCGCTCGTTCGGCGGCCGTGAGTGCACCCGGCACCGGGCGGCGGCCGGGCTCATGGACAAGCTGCCGTAGCAGCCCCCATGGCCGCGGGCGCGTGCCCTCACCGCCCCCACGGGTGAGGGCGCGCGCCTCGTGGCGCGCCGCCCCGGGCGGGCCCTCGCGGCGGGCCCTCGTGACAGGCGTGACGGGCCCTCGCGGCGCCTCCGGGTCCTCGCGGCGGCCCGCGGCCCGCGGCAGGGGCGCCCCGGCGTGCGGGGCCGCGCCCCGCCGACGGCGAGGAGCCCCCCCCCCCGCCCGGGGGGGGGGGCCGGTGGGTTGCCGCCGGACCGGCCGGGAGGCGCCGGTAAACGCCCCCGAGCGCGCAGCGGCCCCCCC
>NZ_JASCXL010000083.1:0-40488 GCF_030010595.1 Streptomyces sp. CC224B
CTTTCAGCGCCGATGGTACTGCAGGGGGGACCCTGTGGGAGAGTAGGACGCCGCCGAACTATTGTTGAGAGAAAGCCCCCGTGCCATTGGCACGGGGGCTTTCTCGCGTTGTACCGCTGCTTTCCTGCGGGGCGATATCCGTGTTCTAGGGTCGGGCCATGCGATACGACCTGGTCATCTTCGACAACGACGGCGTCCTGGTGGACAGCGAGCCCCTCTCCAACACCATCCTCGCCGGGTACCTGACCGAGCTCGGCCACCCCACCACGTACGAGGACTCCCTGCGGGACTACATGGGGGCCGCGGTCCACCGCGTACACGACCTCGTGCTCGAACGGTCCGGGAAGCGGCTGCCCGAGGACTTCGACGACGTCTTCCACGCCCGGGTCTTCGCCGCGTTCGAGCGGGAGCTCCAGCCCATGCCCGGAGCCTTCGAGGTGCTCGAGAAGCTCACCGCCGACGGAATCGCCTACTGGCTGGCCTCCTCCGGAAGCCACGAACGGATCCGGGTGGGACACCGGAAGACCGGGCTCGACACGTGGTTCGGGGAGGACCGCGTCTTCAGCTCCCAGGACGTCGGCCGCGGCAAGCCGGCACCTGATCTGTTCCTGTACGCCGCCCAGCGCATGGGCGTCGCACCCGAGCGGTGCCTCGTCGTCGAGGACAGCCCGCTCGGCGTGCAGGCCGCGATCGCGGCCGGGATGGATGTGTACGGGTTCACGGCCATGACCCCGGGCGAGCGGCTGAGCGCGGCCACCCGGCTCTTCAGCGACCTGCGGGACCTGCCGGCGCTCCTGACCGCCGCGGACATCGGCGCCGGTGGCGGGCGCGAAGGTCGCTGAGTGATCTCTCTACCCAGCGGTAGCGCCGGGGCTTACGCTTCGCCGTCATGACCAAGACGCTGCGGCGCGGCCGGGCCTCGCTCGCGTTCGGCTTTGCCGTGCAAGGGGTCGCGTTCGCGCTCCTCGTGACGCGGATACCCGCGCTGCAGGACCGGTACGGGATATCCGACGGACTGCTGCCCCTCTTCCTGGCGGGCGTGCCGGTGCTGGCCGGGGCCGGAAGCGTCGTCGCCGAGCGCGTGGTGCGGCGGGCACCGCCGAGCCGGGTGATGCGGTGGTCACAGCCCGCGGCCCTGCTCGCGCTGCTCGGCGCGGGCGCCGGCGACGCGATGTGGCAGATCGCCGTCGCCCTGGGGGCGTTCGGGGTCGCGGTGGGGGCGCTCGACGCCTCGATGAACATGCTCGGGGTGAGCCTGCAGCGCGCGTACGGGCGCAGCATCATGCTCGGCTTCCACGCGGCGTACAGCCTGGGCGGGATCGTGGGGGCCTCGCTGGCGTGGGCGGGGGCGCACGGGGACCTGTCGCTGGTCGCGTCGTATCTGCCGGTCGTCGCGGTGCTGCTGCCGGCGGTGCTCGTGGGGAGCCGGTGGTACGTCGACCACGGGCCGGGCAGCGGGGACCCGGACGCGAAGCAGCGGGAGCCCGGTGATGGACCCGGCGGTGAGGTGGTGGTTTTCCGGACGTTGTTGCCGCTGTGCCTCGTGATGACGTTCGCGTACATCGGGGACTCGACGGTCTCCAACTGGGGCGCCAAGTACCTCCAGGACGTGCTGGGAAGCTCCGAGCAGCTCTCCACGGTGCCGTACAGCGTGTACATGGTGACGACCCTGGTGGGGCGGGGCGTCGGGGACCTGGGGGTGCGGCGGTTCGGGGCGGTGGCCGTGGTGCGGGCGGGCGCGGTCCTCGGCGCGGTGGGGTTCGGGGTGGTGGCCGTGGCTCCCGGGCCGTGGGCGGGGATCGGCGGGTTCGCGGTGCTGGGGCTCGGGCTGTGCGTGCTCGTGCCGCAGACGTTCGCGGCGGCGGGGCGGCTGTTCCCCGGGGCGTCGGACGCGGCGGTCGCCCGGCTGAACGTCTTCAACTACGTGGGGTTCCTGGTCGGTTCGCCGTTGGTGGGGGCGCTGGGGGAGGCGTGGAACCATCGCGGGGCGATGGCCGTTCCCCTGGTGTTGGTGCTCGTGACCTTGCGGTACGCCCGGTCGTTCGCCCCCGGACCGGACCGATACGGTGACGGTC
Organism: Streptomyces sp. CC224B; assembly: GCF_030010595.1. Taxonomy (NCBI): domain Bacteria; kingdom Bacillati; phylum Actinomycetota; class Actinomycetes; order Kitasatosporales; family Streptomycetaceae; genus Streptomyces; species Streptomyces sp. CC224B. Next base: position 2,076 of record NZ_JASCXL010000083.1, read on the forward strand.
ATGAGCGGGCGCGCACGACTGATGTGGGACGAAGCGGTAACGGGCTATGACTTCGGTTCCGAGCACCCCATGGACCCGGTCCGGCTCGTCCTGACGAAGAGTCTGGTCGACGCCTTCGGACTCGGCGGCGACCTGGACGTCGTCGCGGCGCAGCGTGCCGACGACGCCACGCTGGGCCTCGTCCACCGCGAGGACTACGTGGCGGCGGTGAAGGCCGCCTCCGCGGACCCGCGCTCGGCCCGTGGGGAGTACGGGCTCGGCACGGAGGACGTGCCGGCGTTCGCCGCGATGCACGACGTGTCGGCGCTGATCGCCGGGCAGTCGATCGGTGCCGCCGAGGCCGTGTGGCACCAGGACGCGCTGCACGCGGTGAACTTCGCGGGCGGCCTGCACCACGCGATGCCGGGCGCGGCCTCCGGCTTCTGCGTGTACAACGACGCCGCCCTCGCCATCGCGCGCCTGCTGGAGCTCGGCGCCGAGCGCGTCGCCTACGTGGACGTCGACGTGCACCACGGGGACGGGGTGCAGGCGGCGTTCTGGGACGACCCGCGGGTCCTGACGATCTCCCTGCACGAGCACCCGCGGACGCTGTTCCCGGGCTCCGGATGGCCGGAGGAGACCGGCGGCGAGGCCGCGCCGGGCGGCGCGGTGAACGTCGCGCTGCCCGCGGGCACGGGCGACGAGGGCTGGGTGCGGGCCTTCCACGCGGTGGTGCCCGAGCTGCTCGCGGAGTTCCGGCCGCAGGTCCTGGTGACGCAGCACGGGGCGGACACCCACTTCGAGGACCCCTTGGCGCACCTGGCGGTCTCGCTGGACGCGCAGCGGGCGGTGCAGGTCGCCTGCCACGAGCTGGCCCACGCGTACGCCGACGGCCGGTGGGTGGCGCTCGGCGGCGGCGGATACGCGGTCGTGGACGTGGTGCCGCGGTCCTGGGCGCACCTGGTGGCGGTGGCCGCCGGGCGGGAGATCGACCCCGCCGCGGTGGTGCCCGAGGAGTGGGCGCGCGTGGTGTTCGCGCGGGCCCGCATGCTCGGCCCCGGCCGGATGACGGACGGGCGGTGGCCCGTGCGGTGGCGCGAGTGGAGCGAGGGGTACGACCCCGCGGACCGGGTGGACCAGGCGGTCCTGGCGGCCCGGCGGGCGGCGTTCCCGCTGCGCGGGCTGCTGCCCTAGCCGGGCGGCCCGGCGCACGAGGCCCGCCCCGGGACGGGCCTTAGCCCGACTGTGCGGCGTTTTCGGGGTTTTCGGGGCGGGGACAGTGGGGGTGCGGCAGCATCGGTGCGTGTTGAGCACCGGAGCGTTGCGCGCGCATCTGCTGGCGGCCCGGCTCGCCGGACCCGTCGCCACGTCGCGGGAGGAGAGCCTGCGGAGCTACCGGCTCTTCGCCGCCCGGGACCCGCGGGTGCTGCTCGGGCTCTGTCCCGAACAGGCCTGGGGGCCCCGGGACTTGCTGCGGCTCATGGCGGACCGGTGCGGGGTCTCCGACGACCCGCACCACACCACGGGTGCCGATGTGATCGACCCGGAACGGACGTTGGCGGCGCTCGACGCGTTCGCCCGGCGGCTCCGGGAGGCGGCCCGGCGGCGGCTGCCCGTCCTGCTCGGGACGGGCCACCCCCACCGACTCCTGGACTTCTACGCCGCGTTGGCCGCCGCCCTGTCGGCGGCCGGCTGTCAGGTCCTCACCCCCGCGCAGGGTTGCCGTGTCGACATAACGACCCGGTTCGGCCTACGCACGTACAACCTTGACTACGTACAAGGAGTCGCGCTGGTGCGCGAACCCGGCGCGCGTCCCACCGGGAGTGCAACCGGCGCACACACCCATTCACCCCTACCGATTCGACGGGCCCTGGGGGTCCAGGCGGACGTCGGCGGGCCCCTCCCGGAGCTGGTCATCGGGGACCACGGATGGGTCTGCGGAGCAGGTCAGCTCGGGTTTGAGGCGATCGGTCTGGCGGATACGGACGACCCCGCGCTGTTCGTCGGAGAGGCCGAGGGGCAAGTGTCCGTCGTCGTTCCGCTTGATGACGCTGTGCGGTCTGATTACTACCGACCGCTTACTCGCTATGTACTCAATCGAGCGTGTCTGTCACAGTAAACGGCCGATGGCAGCTCCTCTTCCCCACTCGCATCACCCGCCCCTACTCTGGGGAGTGAGCGCACAGCGACGAGGAGTCACCGGAAGGGGAAGCCGGTGCGCGTCATGTGCGGAAGGTTCAGGTGTGTCATGGCTGCTGACCAGAGGCCTCTCAGCGAGGTTGCGTTCCTGACCGTGGCGGAGGTCGCCGCGGTGATGCGAGTCTCGAAGATGACCGTGTACCGGCTGGTGCACAGCGGTCATCTGCCCGCAATCCGGGTCGGAAGGTCCTTCCGGGTGCCCGAGAACGCGGTTCACGAGTACCTTCGCGACTCATACGTGGGGGTGGAGACGGCCTGATCGACATCCCTCGATTACAGGCTCGGCAAACGTGCGGGTAGGCTAGGCCGACGTAGGTCGTGTGGGCCCAGACGCCCCGCACCGATATCCCCGCCGACGCGGGGGTGATCCGAGAAGTGAGCGAGGGTAGTCGTGGGCTCTGTTATCAAGAAGCGGCGTAAGCGGATGGCGAAGAAGAAGCACCGCAAGCTGCTGAAGCGCACGCGCGTTCAGCGTCGCAACAAGAAGTAAGCGACGCTGTAACGAGCGAGCCGATACGTACTGAGGCCCTCCCGCCATCCGGCGGGAGGGCCTCGGTGCGTTTCCCCCGGCCCCCGCTTCCCCTCCTGCCCCGCTTCCCCTCCTGCCCCGTTTCCCCCGGCCCCCGCTTCTCCGCAGCCCTCGTTCTCCGAAGGGCGCGGGTCATAAGGGGTTCAACTGTTCAAAGGCGGGCGTACGGCTTGATCTTTGCGGGAAGGGAGTGGTCGGCGTCACTTTGCGGAGCCCGCGGTCGTCACAGCGCGACATCAACCCGCTAGCGTGGGCCACAGACGTCACGCGGGCTGGGGAAAGGCGGCGCTGATCTTGGGCAAGGTCGTGCTCGTGACCGGGGTGGCCCGGCAGCTAGGCGGCAGGTTCGTCCGGCGCGTCCAGCGCGATCCCGAGGTCGACCGGGTGATCGCCGTCGACGCGGTCCCGCCCGCGCACCATCTGGGCGGCGCCGACTTCGTCCAGGCGGACATCCGGCAGCCCACGATCACGCGCGTGCTCGCCGAGCACGCCGTGGACACGGTCGTCCACATGGACGTCACGGGCACCGCGCTCGCCGGCGGCAGCCGCGGCTCGGTCAAGGAGACCAACGTCATCGGCACCATGCAGCTCCTCGGTGCCTGCCAGAAGTCGCCGAGGGTCAAGCGCCTGGTCGTGAAGTCGAGCACCAACGTGTACGGCTCGGCCCCGCGCGACCCGGCGGTCTTCACCGAGACCACGCCGCCCAAGTCGCTGCCGAGCGGCGGCTTCGCCAAGGACGCCTGCGAGGTCGAGGGCTACGTACGCGGCTTCGCGCGCCGCCGCCCGGACGTCGCGGTGTGCGTCCTGCGGTTCGCGAACATCCTCGGCCCGGCCGCGGACTCGCCGCTCGCGGAGTACTTCTCGCTGCCGGTGCTGCCGACGGTCTTCGGCTACGACCCGCGGCTGCAGTTCGTCCACGAGGACGACGTGATCGACGTGCTGCGGCTCGCCTCGCACGAACCGCGGCGCGGGACGCTCAACAGCGGCACGTTCAACATCGCCGGCGACGGCCTGCTGCTGCTCTCGCAGTGCGCGCGCCGCCTCGGCCGCCCGACGCTGCCGGTGCTGCTGCCCGCCGTCACCTGGGTGGGAACGGCGCTGCGGACGCTCGGGGTGACGGACTTCTCCCGCGAGCAGATCCGGCTGCTCACCCACGGCCGGGTCGTGGCCACGCGGCAGATGCGCGAGACACTGGGGTTCGAGCCCAAGTACAGCACCGCGGAGACGTTCGCGGACTTCGTCCGCGGCCGGGGCCCCGGGCTGCTGCCTCCGGACGCGCTCGCGGCGGCCGTCGACAAGGTCGCGGCGCTGCCGTTCGCGGGCGGCGGCACGGCGAGCGGCACCCGGGCGGGCGCCGGACGCGCGGCCGACGACAGTGCCCACCACAGCGCCAACTGAGGAGATCGTCAACGATGGCGGACGCCAAGGTCATTCCGTTCGACGACGACCGGTCGCGTGGGGCCGGACAGCGGCCGCCGCGCCGCAGGCCCACCGGGCCGCGCCGCAAGGGTGACGCGGCGAAGGTGGCGCCCGTACCGGGGCGGCGGGACCGGCGCGCCCCGGGGACGGAGGGCACGGAACCGGGAGCCGCCCCGGAGGTCTCCGCGAGCACGGAGGCCATGGACGCACCGGGTGCCCCCGGGGCACCGGAGGGCTCGGACGGCACGCCCGGCTCGCGGGGCTCCGCCTCCGCCGGGACCTCGGTGGACCGGGACGGCGAGTCATCGGTGCCGGGCGGCGGCGGGGGCGGCTGGGACCGGCGGATCGCCGGCGGCCTCGCCTTCCTGCGGCGGCGCCTGACGGGTGACTACGAGGTCGACGAGTTCGGGTACGACGAGGAGCTCACCGACCAGGTCCTGATGTCGCTGCTGCGGCCGATCTACGAGAAGTACTTCCGGGTGGAGGTCAAGGGCATCGAGAACGTGCCCGGCGACGGCGGGGCGCTGATCGTCGCCAACCACTCGGGGACGCTGCCCTGGGACGGCCTGATGATGCAGGTCGCCGTGCACGATCACCATCCGCAGGAGCGCCATCTGCGGCTGCTCGCGGCCGACTTGGTGTTCATGCTGCCGGTGGTGAACGAGCTGGCGCGCAAGGCCGGGCACACGTTGGCGTGCGCGGAGGACGCGGAGGCGCTCCTGGAGCGGGGCGAGCTCGTCGGGGTGATGCCCGAGGGGTTCAAGGGGATCGGGAAGCCCTTCAAGGAGCGGTACAAGCTCCAGCGGTTCGGGCGCGGCGGGTTCGTGTCCACGGCGCTGCGCACCGGGTCGCCGATCGTGCCGTGCTCCATCGTGGGGGCGGAGGAGATCTATCCGATGGTGGGCAACGCGAAGACGCTGGCCCGGGTCCTCGGGATCCCGTACTTCCCGCTGACGCCGACGTTCCCCTGGCTGGGGCCCCTGGGGACGGTGCCGCTGCCCACCAAGTGGACGATCCAGTTCGGGGAGCCCATCCCCACGGACGGGTATCCGCCGGAGGCGGCCGAGGACCCGATGCTGATGTTCAACCTGACGGACCAGGTGCGCGAGCAGATCCAGCACACGCTGTACAAGCTGCTGGTGCAGCGGAGGTCGGTGTTCTTCTGAGGCGCGGGGCTCTCGCGGGCGTCCCACGGCCGGCCGCAGGGACGGGGGCTTCGGAGACCTGAACCGCGGAGAGCTGAACCGCGGAGAGCTGAACCGCGGAGAGCGAACCGCCCTCCGCCCCTGCCGGGGCGGAGGGCGGTGGTCTACTTCGGCTCCTCGTCCTCGATGCCGAGCTCCGGGAGGAGGCCGGGGATGAGGGGCGGGAGCGTGACGTCCGGCTTGGGCGGGCCGGAGTCGCTGTGGGGCTTGTCCGGCGCGGTGCGGCTCGGCGGCGGGGTGTGGGGCTTGCTGGGGGGATCGATCAGGTCGTCCGTCACCCCGGGCAGCAGGCCGCCGCCGGTCTCCTTCTGGGTGGGCGCCGAGGGCCGGGGCTTGCCGGGGGCCCGGGGCGGCTGGGAGTCGCCGTCCGAGGTGCGCGGCGAGGGCCGGTCCTGGCGGGGCGCGTCGGGGGCGTCCTGCCGGGGGCGGCGGTCGTCCGGCGCGCGGTGCTTGCCGGAGGGGCCGGGGAGCAGGGAGTTCAGCGGCTCGACCTCCTGCTCCATGGCGTCGAAGACCGAGGTGACCTCCTGGCCCACGTCGCCGAGCTGGACGGGGAGCTTGTCGCGCAGGTCGCGCCAGCTCGCGCCGTGGGTCCTGGCGAAGGAGGAGAGCGCCTGGAGGGGGCCGAGGGAGCCGTCGCGCTCGTAGGCCTCGGTGAGGAGGCGGTGGCCTTCGGCGGCGTCGTGGCGCATGCCGGAGAGGGCGCGGCGCACTTCGCCGAGGGACTCGTGGTCGAGCTGGCCGGAGCGGGTGCGCTCCATCAGGCGGCGGGCCTCGCTGAGCCGGGTCGACGCCTGGTCCAGATAGAGCCGGCCGCGGTCGGCGTCGCTGTCGGCCATGCCGAGCTTGATGTCTTCCATGCCGCGCTTGAGGCCGTAGAGCGAGTCGCCCGGCAGCGCGTCGTTGCTCGCGGCGGCGATGCCGCCGAACGCCCCGGCCGCGACACCGACGGTGAGTCCGCCCGCGGCGATGCCCTTGGACAGGCGGGTGCGCGGCTTGAGCTTGCGCAGGGCGCGGTGGGCGCCCCTGCCGGAGCGCTGGCGCGGCACGGAAGCGCCGTCGCCCGTGGTGCCCTCCGCCAGCATGGCCTCCATGGCCGCCACCAACTGCGCCCGCTGCACCACTTTGACCTCGGGGTCCAGCTCCGGCCTGGGAAGCCGGGCCAGGCCGTCGGCGAGCGCCAGGAGGCGGCCGGGCTCGGCCGGTCCGGGCGCCGCGGCGTCGGTGCGGGCGGCCGCGGGGGCGGCGGGGTCTTCGGGCTGCTCGGCCGCCGGGTCCTGGCCGGAGTGCTCCTCCAGGGCCTGGGCGAAGGCGTTCGCCCGCCGGTGGGCCGATACGTTCGCGATCACTGGCGGCACCTCCTCTCGTCATGACGTCGACTCCCCAGGGGTCCTGAGGGTTGCAGGTCCTGAGTACTTCCACTCGATCGAGTGAGCGAATGGAGTATCTCCCGCTTTTCTCGGGGCCGGGAGAGGGTCAGGATGCGACCACAGGGAGCCTGCATCCCGCACAACGAGCGTCGCGGCACTTGGGTTACGGACGGAGGATGATCGGACCGCGAAAGAAACGGGTGGCCTCGTGTCCGCCAACTGTCCGCCACTGTACGTGAGTTGATCGTCGCTCGGCGTACCGCGCCGAGGCGCCGGGACGGGGCGCCGGGCGACGGCCGCCGGGACCGTGCCGCGGCCCGGCCCGGCCGGGTGCGGCCGGAAGCGGCACGGCTCAGCGGGCGTCGTCCGGGAGGAGGCGGGCGAGCGTGCGCACCGCCCGGTACTGCAGGGTCTTGATCGCGCCTTCGTTCTTGCCCATGACGCGCGCGGTCTCGGCGACGGACAGGCCCTGGAGGAAGCGCAGCGTCACGCACTCCTGCTGCTGCGGGTTGAGCCGGCGGACCGCGTCCAGGAGCGCGGCGTTCGACAGGGACTCGAGGACGGAGTCCTCGGGGCTGCGCTCGACCTCGTTGGCGTCGAGCATCTCGCCGGTGGTCACTTCGAGGCGGAAGCGGCTGGACTTGAAGTGGTCGGCGACGAGGTTGCGGGCGATCGTCACCAGCCAGGCGCCGAAGTCGCGGCCCTGCCAGGTGAAGGTGCCGATCCGGCGCAGCGCCCGCAGAAAGGTCTCGCTGGTGAGGTCCTCGGCGGTCGCCTTGCCGCCCACGCGGTAGTAGATGTAGCGGTAGACGGTGTCGCTGTACTGGTCGTAGAGGCGGCCGAAGGCGTCGGACTCGCCGGCCTGGGCGCGCTCCACGAGGTCCATCATGCGGGCGCTGTCGCTGTCCGCGGCGGGGCGGCGGGTGGTGGTGGCGGCGGAGCCGGAGCGCGCGCGTCTGCCGACGGCGGCACCGCCGTCCGCCAAGGCGTAGCACGGCCCGGCGGGTGCCGGGACGGCGAAGGCGGGGACGGCGTACGCGGTGGGGACGAAACCGCGCAGACGGTCGAGGACCGTTGCACGGAGCGTAGCCAGGCCCGAGGCGTCAACCCCGACGTGTGGGTACACGGGACTCCCAGAGGCAGAGCTTCCATCACATGCGGTGCGGACCATTCACCCGTCGTAGCGACGCGCAAGGTCCGGTATGCGTCTGAGGAGAATAACGCTTCGTACAGGCAGCACTACACCCAGTTGCTCAAATCATCGATTACGTCGCTTCTCTTACCGATCAGCGGTCGCTCAAGAACCGGTTATTGAACGGTTGTTGATCGAATCGGTACACATTCCGGCTGGGCGCGGGGCGTGTTGTGGCCGAGTTCAACGAACGGGACTGGCGGGAGGCCTGACGGGTAAGAGAGAACGATTGCCGTTCTTTTTCGTACGCGCGGACGTTTGTGACGGTGCGTGGCGGCGGCGGGCCGTCAGCCGCGCGAGAGTGAGTGCGCGGCGTGACGGCCGGGGCTGTCCGGCGCATGCCAGGGGCCGCCCCCGGCGGGTCCGGCGGCGGCGTTCCGGCTCGGTCAGTGGCGGCGGCGGTGCAGGGCGACGGCCGCGGCGGCGCCGCCCGCGAGGGCGCCCACGCCCGCGGCGGCGGGGATGCCGACCTTCGCCGCCTTGCGCCCGGTGCGGTAGTCCCGCAGCCGCCAGTCACTGGCGCGCGCGTGCTTGCGCAGCTTGGTGTCGGGGTTGATCGCGTACGGGTGGCCGACCAGCGACAGCATCGGGATGTCGTTGTGCGAGTCGCTGTACGCGGCGCAGCGGGCGAGGTCCAGGCCCTCGGCGGCGGCCAGGGCGCGGACCGCCTCGGCCTTGGCGGGGCCGTGCAGGGGCTCGCCGACGAGCTTGCCGGTGTAGACGCCGTTCACGGACTCGGCGACCGTGCCGAGCGCGCCGGTCAGGCCGAGGCGGCGGGCGATGATCGTGGCCATCTCCACCGGCGCGGCGGTGACCAGCCAGACCTTCTGGCCCGCGTCGAGGTGGGCCTGGGCCAGGGCGCGGGTGCCGGACCAGATGCGCTCGGCCAGGTAGTCGTCGTACACGGCCTCGCCGATGGAGATCAGCTCGGCGACGCGGTGGCCCTTGACGATGGACAGGGCGCTCTCGCGGGCGTCCTGGAGGTGCTCGGGGTCCTCCCCGGCGAGCCGGAACCAGGCCTGCTGCCAGACGAACCGGGCCAGTTCGCGGCGCTGGAAGAACTTGCGCTTGTACAGCCCGCGGCCGAAGTAGAAGAGGGCGGCGCCCTGCAGCACGGTGTTGTCGAGGTCGAAGAAGGCGGCGGCCTTCTCGTCGCCGGCGACCGGGAACTCGGGGGCCTCGGCCTTCTCGGTCTTCCCGGGCGCCGGGGTCCGCGCGAGCTCTTCCAGCTCCTGCGACGTCTTGCGCGCGGCCTCCGCCGAGGCCTCGCCTGCCAGGACGCTGCGCGCGGTGGCGGAGCGCCTACGGGGATGGAGCCAACCCAGAGCGGCCATGCCGTCGAGCATAGCCACTCTGTTCGGGTCCTCCGTGAATGCGGGGATGCGAACCCGTCAACTCTCCGTGTCACCGCCGTCACACTGCGGCTCCGGGCCCGGGCGGGGCGCGGGCGGCGCGGCGGCCGTAGGAAGCTGGGGCCATGAGCCCGATTTTTCGTAGGAGAGGGAAGCCGGCCGCGGACCGTGTGGTGACGCTGATCGGCAAGCCCGAGTGCCACCTGTGCGAGGACGCCGAGGCCGTCGTGGAGCGGGTGTGCGGGGAGCTCGGCGTCGCGTGGGAGAAGAAGGACATCACGCGGGACGCGGCGCTGCACCGGGAGTACTGGGAGCAGATCCCGGTGGTGCTGGTGGACGGGGAGCAGCACACCTTCTGGAAGGTCGACGCCGACCGGCTGCGCCGGGCCCTCACGTCCTGACCCCGCCCGGCGTCGGGGCCGCCCGCGAGGGGCACCTCCGTTCCGTCCCGGCGCCCGGGCCGCGCCCGGGCCGCCCCGCGACGGGGACGGCCGCCGTCCTGTCGCGCCGGGACACGCCCTCGCGGGTACGCCGCCGCGGCCGGGCAGGGTGCCGCGTCGCGCGCGGCGTCGGTATCCGGCCATCCGGGCGGTGGCGGCTGCCGGCCCGCGCGGGGCGGGAAGCGGCGTCGATGGCTGGTTACGACGTCCGGACCTGTCCGGAAAGTCGTCTAGCATCGAGGGTCGGTTCGAGATCTCGGGGGCGAGGATCGTGAGGAGTGTGTGCGGTTTTGCCCCCGTCGGATGAAGGTCGTTCCTGGCCGCGCGCCGGTTCCCGGAAAGTGCCCCGGGAGCGCGTGACCCCGGTCACGTTGGCCGGGCAAATCGGACACCATCTTTGTGCACGCGTTCACAAAGACATAGCCTGCACTCGACGGGGCGGTCTTGGGACACGAGGAGTGGTGCCAGCCCGCCTACAGCCCCGCTCTACCCGCAGGAGCACCGTGGCAACTGGCCGAACTCACCGACCGGCGACCCGTAGCCGAGGAATCCCCGAGGCCACCGTCGCCCGGCTTCCGCTGTACCTGAGGGCGCTGACCGCACTGTCGGAGCGCTCCGTACCCACGGTCTCCTCCGAGGAGCTCGCGGCCGCCGCGGGGGTCAACTCCGCGAAGCTGCGCAAGGACTTCTCCTACCTCGGCTCGTACGGCACGCGGGGCGTCGGCTACGACGTCGAGTACCTCGTCTACCAGATCTCCCGCGAGCTCGGCCTGACCCAGGACTGGCCGGTTGTCATCGTCGGCATCGGCAACCTCGGCGCCGCCCTGGCCAATTACGGCGGGTTCGCCTCGCGCGGTTTCCGTGTGGCCGCGCTCATCGACGCGGACCCGGCGATGGCGGGCAAGCCCGTCGCGGGCATGCCGGTGCAGCACACCGACGACCTCGAGAAGATCATCACGGACAACGGTGTCTCGATCGGCGTGATCGCGACCCCCGCCGGCGCCGCCCAGCAGGTGTGCGACCGGCTCGTCGCCGCGGGCGTCACGTCCATCCTGAACTTCGCCCCGACCGTGCTCTCGGTGCCGGACGGCGTCGACGTACGCAAGGTCGACCTCTCCATCGAGCTGCAGATCCTCGCCTTCCACGAGCAGCGCAAGGCCGGCGAGGAGGGCTCCGGCGACGGCACCGCCGCGCCCGCCGCCGCCCAGGAGCACCGCAAGGGACCCGACGGGGACGTCCCCGCCGTGATGCCGGCATGAGCCTCCTCGTCGTAGGCCTCAGCCACCGCAGTGCCCCCGTCAGCGTCCTGGAGCGGGCCGCGCTGACCGCCGAGGCCCAGGCCGAGCTGCTGCACGACACGGTCGCCGCGGAGCCCGCGGCCGAGGCCGCCGTGCTCGCCACCTGCAACCGCATCGAGCTGTACGCGGACGTGGACAAGTTCCACGCGGGCGTGGCCGAGCTGTCCACGCTGCTCGCCCGGCACAGCGGCGTCGGCCTGGAGGAGCTCACCCCTCATCTCTACGTGCACTACGAGGACCGGGCGGTGCACCACCTGTTCTCGGTGGCGTGCGGGCTCGACTCGATGGTCGTGGGCGAGGGGCAGATCCTCGGCCAGATCAAGGACTCCCTGGCGCGCGCGCAGGTGCTGCACACCGCCGGGCGGCTGCTGAACGACCTGTTCCAGCAGGCCCTGCGGGTCGGCAAGCGGGCGCACTCGGAGACCGGCATCGACCGGGCCGGGCAGTCCCTGGTGACCTTCGGCCTGGAGCAGCTCGCCGGGCGCGAGCCGGTGGACGTCTGGGCCAAGGGCAAGCGCGCCCTGGTGATCGGCGCGGGCTCCATGTCGTCCCTGGCCGCGGCGACCCTCGCGCGCTCCGGCGTCGGCGAGGTCGTCATCGCCAACCGCACCCTGGAGCGGGCCGAACGGCTCGCGCAGATCCTCACCGAGGGCGGCACCGGCGTGCGCGCCCGCGCCGTGGAGATGGACGCGGTCGCGACCGAGCTGACACGTGCCGACCTGGCCGTGTCCTGCACCGGCGCGACGGGCCTGGTGCTCACCGGCGCCGACGTCGCGGCGGCCGTGGCCGGCCGGACCGGCGCCCCCGCGCCGACGGTCCCCGGCCAGGGCGGCACGCACGGGGCCGGCGGCGGGGCGGAGCGGCCCTGCGCCGACGACGCCTGCCTCCTCACGCCCGGCGACGACACCGAGGCCCCCGGCGCCGGACCGGGGATAGGCGACGCCACCGCGTACGAGCGGCACGGCGCGCTCGTCGACAACAGCCCCGCGGTGGGCGGCGGCGCCGCGCCCCGCACCGCCACGGCCGTGGCGCCCGCTCACGCCGTCCCCCGCACCGTCGCGCTGGCCCTGCTCGACCTGGCCATGCCGCGGGACATCGACGCCGCCGCGCACCACGTCGAGCACGTGCGCCTGGTCGACATCGAGTCCCTGGCGGAGGCCTCCGCCGACGCGCCGATGGCCGCAGACGTGGACGCCGTCCGCACGATCGTGTCCGACGAGGTCGCGGCGTTCGGCGCCGCCCAGCGGGCCGCGCACATCACGCCGACCGTGGTCGCGCTGCGCACCATGGCCGCCGACGTCGTGACCAGCGAGATGGCCCGGCTCGACGGGCGGCTGCCGGAACTGGGCGACAAGGAGCGCGCCGAGATCACGCAGACGGTGCGCCGCGTCGTCGACAAGCTGCTGCACGCGCCGACGGTGCGGGTGAAGCAGCTCGCCAGCGAGCCCGGCGGGGCCGGGTACGCGGACGCGCTGCGCACGCTCTTCGGCCTGGACCCGGAGACGGTCGCGGCCGTGTCCCGGGCCGACCATCTGCGCGACGTCCCGGTCGCCCCGGGCAACCAGAACGACCAGCTCCACCAGAACGACGATCCGAAGCGAGGCCGGGCATGACCGACAAGGCACTCAGGCTGGGGACCAGGCGCAGCAAGCTCGCCATGGCCCAGTCCGGCCAGGTGGCCGAGAGGGTCCGGCAGGTGACGGGACGCCCCGTCGAGCTCGTCGAGATCACCACGTACGGCGACACCTCGCGCGAGCACCTCGCGCAGATCGGCGGCACCGGTGTGTTCGCGACCGCGCTGCGGGACGCGCTGCGCGACGGCGAGGTCGACTTCGCCGTGCACTCGCTGAAGGACCTGCCGACCGCGCAGCCCGAGGAGTTCGTGCTCGCCGCGCTGCCGGTGCGCGAGGACCCGCGGGACGTGCTGGTGGCGCGCGACGGCCTGACCTTCGCGGAGCTGCCGGACGGCGCCCGGGTGGGCACCGGTTCGCCGCGCCGCATGGCGCAGCTCAACGCGTACGCCCGCGCTCACGGCCGCACCGTCGAGACGGCGCCGATCCGCGGGAACATCGAGACCCGCGTCGGATACGTGCGCGACGGGCGGCTCGACGCCGTCGTCCTGGCCGCCGCCGGCCTCAGCCGCGTCGGCATGCTCGACGAGGTGACCGACTTCCTGTCGGTCGACATGGTTCTGCCCGCCCCCGGCCAGGGGGCACTGGCGATCGAGTGCGCCGCGTCCGACGCGGACCTCGTCGCCGCGCTCGCCGAGCTCGACGACCCGTTCACGCGGGTCGCCGTGACCGCCGAGCGATCCCTGCTCGCCGCCCTGGAGGCCGGCTGCAGCGCACCTGTGGGCGCGTTGGCCGACGTCCTGGCCGACGGGCAGATTGTCAAGGAAATGCGCCTGCGCGGCGTCGTCGGTGCCACCGACGGCTCGTCGCTGGTGCAGCTGTCCACCACCGGTCCCGTGCCTCGGACGGAAGACCAGGCGACGGCGTTTGGGCGGGAACTCGCCGCCGAGATGCTCGCCAAGGGCGCGGCCGGTCTGATGGGGGAGCGAGCACTTTGAGCCCCACCTCGAACCTTCCCGGCCTTCCCGCACACGGGCACGTCACCTTCCTCGGTGCCGGACCCGGAGATCCGGGACTGCTGACCCTGCGCGCCGTCGAGGCGCTGGCCCGAGCGGATGTGCTGATCGCCGAGCCGGATGTTCTCGATGTCGTACGCGTCCACGCGCGAGGGGGTGTGGACACACCTCTGCGGCGGCAGGCTGACGGCACGTCAGAGGGCACTCAAGTGCCGTCCGCCGCCCCGGCCGAGGCTGCCGCCAATCTTGTCATGGAGGCCGCGCGGGGCGGCAAGCGGGTCGTGCGTGCGGTGACCGGTGACCCCGGTCTGGACACGGACGCCGCCGACGAGATGCTCGCCTGCGCCGCCGAGGGCATCCCCTTCGAGGTGGTGCCGGGCATCGCGACCGCGGTCGGCGTGCCCGCCTACGCCGGGGTGCCGCTGCGGGACGCGCAGGGCACCGACGTGCGGTTCGTCGACGCGCGCACCGCGTCCGACCGGTGCTGGAGCGAGGTCGGCGCCTCCGACGGCACGGTCGTCGTCTCCACGTCCCTGGACTCGGTGGCCGCGGCGGCCGGTGAGCTGGTGTCCGCCGGGCGCAAGCCCGACACCCCGCTGACCGTCACCGTCGCCGGTACGACGACGCGCCAGCGCACCTGGACGGCGACGCTCGGCACCATCGCCCAGGTCCTCAAGCAGGCGAAGGTCCTGCCGTCGCCGGACGGGGGCCGCCCCGTCATAGCCGTGGTCGGTGAGCGTTCCGCCGCGGCCCGGCGCGACCAGCTCTCGTGGTTCGAGTCGAAGCCGCTGTTCGGCTGGCGGGTGCTCGTACCGCGCACGAAGGAGCAGGCGGCCTCGCTCTCCGACCAGCTGCGCTCGTACGGCGCGGTGCCGCACGAGGTGCCGACGATCGCCGTCGAGCCGCCGCGCACGCCCCAGCAGATGGAGCGGGCCGTGAAGGGCCTGGTGACCGGGCGCTACGAGTGGATCGCCTTCACCTCGGTCAACGCGGTCAAGGCGGTGCGCGAGAAGTTCGAGGAGTACGGGCTCGACGCGCGGGCCTTCGCGGGCATCAAGGTCGCCGCCGTGGGCGAGCAGACCGCGGCGGCGCTGATCGCCTTCGGCGTGAAGCCGGACCTGGTGCCGAGCGGGGAGCAGTCCGCGGCCGGCCTCCTGGAGGACTGGCCGCCGTACGACCCCGTCTTCGACCCGATCGACCGGGTGTTCCTGCCGCGTGCCGACATCGCCACGGAGACCCTGGTCGCGGGCCTGATCGACCTCGGGTGGGAGGTCGACGACGTCACCGCCTACCGGACCGTACGCGCCTCGCCGCCGCCCGCGGAGACCCGCGAGGCCATCAAGGGCGGCGGCTTCGACGCCGTGCTCTTCACCTCCAGCAGCACGGTGCGCAACCTCGTCGGCATCGCCGGCAAGCCGCACAACGTGACCGTCATCGCCTGTATCGGGCCCGCCACCGCGAAGACCGCGGAGGAGCACGGGCTGCGGGTGGACGTGATGGCTCCGGAGCCGTCCGTGCACCAGCTGGCGGCGGCGCTCGCGGAGTTCGGTGCGCGGCGGCGGGTGGCCGCCCTGGAGGCGGGCGATCCGGTGACGCGGCCGAGTGAGCGGCGGCCCGGGGCCCGGAGACGGCGGGCGGCGGCGCCGTAGGGTGCCTCGCGGGGCGCGCCCCGGGGCGCGCCCCGTCCCCGGACCAGGGGGCCGCACCCCCTGGGCCCCCGGAATCGGCGCCGCAGGCCGACAAGGGGCCGGGCGCAGGGCCCGGCAATCGTTCTACGGTGAGGTGGACAAGTGAGCACCTACGGTTCTTTCCCCGGCTCGCGGCCCCGGCGGCTGCGGACCACCCCCGCGATGCGGCGCATGGTCGCCGAGACGCGGCTGCATCCGGCCGACCTGATCCTGCCCGCCTTCGTGCGGGAGGGGATCGGCGAGCCCGTGGCGATCGACGCGATGCCGGGCGTCGTCCAGCACACCCGGGACACGCTGAAGAAGGCCGCCGTGGAGGCGCTGGAGGCCGGGGTCTCCGGGATCATGCTGTTCGGCGTGCCGGAGGAGTCCAAGAAGGACGCCCTCGGCACGGCGGGCACCGACCCCGACGGGATCCTCCAGGTCGCCATCCGCGACGTGCGGGCCGAGGTCGGTGACGACCTCGTCGTGATGTCCGACCTGTGCCTGGACGAGACGACCGACCACGGGCACTGCGGGGTCCTCGACGCCCAGGGGCGCGTCGACAACGACGCCACCCTGGAGCGGTACGCCGAGATGGCGCAGGTCCAGGCCGACGCGGGCGCGCACGTGGTCGGGCCGAGCGGGATGATGGACGGCCAGATCGGCGTCATCCGCGACGCGCTGGACCAGACCGGGCACGAGGACGTCGCCGTGCTCGCGTACACCGCGAAGTACTCGTCCGCGTTCTACGGCCCGTTCCGGGAAGCCGTCGGGTCCTCGCTGAAGGGCGACCGCAAGACCTACCAGCAGGACCCGGCCAACAGCCGCGAGTCCCTGCGGGAGCTGGCGCTCGACCTGGCGGAGGGCGCCGACATGGTGATGGTCAAGCCCGCCGGGCCCTACCTGGACATCGTCGCCAAGGTGGCGGAGCACGTGGACGTGCCCGTGGCCGCGTACCAGATCTCCGGCGAGTACGCGATGATCGAGGCCGCCGCCCAGCGCGGCTGGATCGACCGGGACAAGGCGATCATGGAGTCGCTGACCGGGATCAGGCGGGCCGGGGCGAACCTGATCCTCACCTACTGGGCCACGGAGGTGGCCCGGCAGCTCTGAGCCGCCGGGTGCCGGGCGCTGGGACGCTGTCGCCAGGTGCCGCCCGTCCGCGGCCGGGGCCGCGTGCTTGACTTCAACTTCGGTTGACGTTCCAGAGTGGGGTGTGTCGAAGCGATCGCCGCCCCCTCGGGAGGACCCCCATGCACGCCGTCGTACTGCGCGAGTTCGGCCCCGCCCAGAACCTCTGCCAGGAGGTCCTGCCCGACCCCGAACCGGGACCGGGCCAGGTCCGGATCGCCGTACGGGCGGCGGGGGTCCACTTCATCGAGACCGTGATGCGGGCGGGCGCCGCCAGTGAGCTGGCGCCGCCGCTGCCCGAGCTGCCGCACGTCTTCGGCGGGGAGGTCGCCGGGGTCGTCGACGCGGCGGGCCCCGGCGTCGACACCTCCTGGCTCGGCCGGTCCGTGGTGACCGCCCACGGGACGCCCGGCGGCTACGCCGAGCTGGCCGTCGCCGGGCTCGACGCAGTGCACCCGCTCCCCGACGGCCTCGGGTTCCAGGACGCCGTCGCCATGGTCGTCACCGGCACCACCGCCGTCGGCCTGCTCGACATCGCGCGCCTCACCGCCGCCGACGTGGTCCTGGTGACCTCCGCCGCCGGGGGCGTCGGGCGCCTCGTCGTCCAGCACGCGCTCGCCGCGGGCGCCACCGTGGTGGGCGCGGCGGGCGGCGGCGCCAAGACCGGTGCCGTGCGCGCGCTCGGCGCCCACGCCGTCGACTACCGGCGGGACGGCTGGGACGACGCCGTCCGCGAACTCCTGGGCTCTGAGCGGCCGTTGTCCGCCGTCGTGGACGGCGTGGGCGGAGCCGTGGCCGCCGCCGCGTACGAACTCGTCGCCGACGGCGGGCGGTTCGTGTCCATCGGCGCCGCCTCGCAGGTCGGCTTCACCCCCGCCACCGACCGGGTCCGCCACGTCAACGCCCTGCTCGAACTGCTCGCCCGGCCCGAGGACCGGCCCGGCCACGAGCGCCGCGCCCTGGCCGCCGCCGCGCGCGGCGACCTCGTCCCCGCGGTGCAGGCCTTCCCGCTGTCCCACGCCGCCGAGGTGCACGCGGCCCTCGAACGCCGGGAGACCACCGGCAAGGTGGTGCTGCTCCCGTGACGCTGTGACGCCGTGGCGGTTCGGCGCCCGGATGCCCTACTCCGTCTTCAGCAGCTCGGACAGGCGCGACAGGCCGTCGGCGGCGTACCCCTCGGTGACGGCGCGGTCCAGGAGGGGCTGCAGCCCGGCGAACAGCTCGGCGCTGACGCCCTGTTCGGCGAAGGCGGCCAGCAGATTGGGGAAGGCCGCCTGATTGACCGCCAGGCTGGACACGTCCGTCAGGTGCTGCCCGGACTCCAGGGCCTCGGCCGTGCCGGGCACGATGCCGTGCACCATCGCGGTGATCCACTCGGCGAGCAGCGGCGCGAACTCCTTGGGCGCCACGCCCGCCCGGCCCGTCATCGCGAACGCCTGCGCCACGCCCATCACCATGCCGTACATGCCGGTCAGCAGCGACAGGTCCCACAGCGCCGCGAGCCCCGCGTCCGCGCCGACCCACCTGGTGCCGGCCAGCGCCGCCAGCGTCTCGCGGTGCTCGGCGTAGGCCTGCTCGTCACCGCTGTAGAGGATGTACGCGCCCGGCGTCGCGATCATCTGCGGGATCGCCATGATGCCGCCGTCCACGTACGCGACGCCGTGGTCCCGGGCCCATCCGGCCAGCTCCCGGGCCTGGCCGGGCGTGCCGTTGGTGACGTTCACCAGGGTGCGCCCGCGCAGTTCTTCGGCCAGGGGCGCGAGCAGCTTGTGCACGTCGTCGTTGGTCGTGAGGCAGACGATCACCAGCGGGGCCGCGGTGACCGCCGCGGCGGCCGTGTCCGCCGGGAGCGCGCCCTGGGCGACCAGGGGGCCCGTCTTGGCGGCCGTACGGTTCCAGACCGTGGTCGGGTGGCCCGCCTTGAGCAGCGCGGCGGCCAGGGCGGAACCCATCATGCCGAGGCCCAGGACGGAGACGGGGCGCTCGGCGGGGGTGTGGGCGGTGGCGGACATGGGGGCTCCTTCGGTGCTCCGGTCGGGCCGTGCGGGAGCCCCCGTACCGGAGTACGGGGGCTCGCTCGCCGGGGATGCCTCGATCCTCGGTCCGCACCGGACGTCCGACAAGTACCGACTATTAAGTGGGGTACTTACCGAAGGGTTCGTACGGTGGCGCGCGGACGCCGGACGGCTACCAGACCAGGGCGTCCGCCGGGTTCGACTGCCAGTAGGTGACGTAGGCCGAGCTGTCCACGTACACGCCGCCGGCCGGGAGCTTCGGGTACGTCGTGGCGCCCGCGCCGCCGTCCATCGCGCGGTTGGAGAAGAGCACGCCGAGCTTCTCGGCCTGGTGGCCCTCCGACCCCTCCGGCGACGACGTGCCGATGCCCGCGTACGCGCTCTCGCCGGGCTTCAGGGTGATGACCGACTGCGGCTTGCTGTCCTCGACGACGTGGGTGGCCGCCTGCGCGCCGTCGAAGCGCAGGAACGGGGCGTTGTACGCGTAGCACGGCTTCGTGCCGGTGTTCTTGGCGGTCAGGAGCAGGTGGTTCAGGGGGCGCTGCACCTCCTGGACGGTGACCTTGGTGGTGGCGGCGGTGCAGGCGACCGGGGCCGCCGCCTTGGCGGGCGCGGCGGTCGCCGACGTACCGGCGAGGGTGGTGAGGGAGAGCGCGGCGGTGAGGGTGGCGAGGACGGCCGCGGTGCGGTGGGTCTTGCGCATGGTGGGTTCCTGTTCCTTGTGGTCGGTCGGTCGGTCGTTCCGCCGGTTGTTCTCCGGCAGGTGTGGTGCTGGTGGTGCTGGTCGTGCTCGGGGGTGGGGTGGGTGGTTCGTGGCGGGGGTCAGTTGAGGGCGTCGGTCGAGCTGCTCAGCCAGTACGTGACGCGCAGCTTGTCGTCCACGTGCACGCCCTTGGCCTGGAGCACGGCGTCGGCCATCCGGTCGCTGCCCTCGAAGCCGACCTTGAGGCTCTGGGCGGTGCGGCCCTCGCCGCCGCTGCCGTCGCCGGCCGAGAGGATCACGCCCGCGTAGCCCTTCGCGCCCGGCTTGAGCGAGGTGACCGCCTGCGGCTTGGTCTCCTCCATGACCGGCGGGACGGACTGCGCGTCCTCGAACTGGAGGCGCGGGTAGCCCTTCAGGTCGCACATCGCGGAGCCGGTGTTGGTGACGGTCAGGAGCATGTAGTTGAGGGGGCGCTGGACCGGGGTCGCGGTGACGGAGGTGTTGGCGGCGGTGCAGGGCACACGGTTCCCCGGGGCGTAGGGGTCGGAGTCCTTGGCGCCGGACGCTCCCGAGGAGCCCTTGCCGGAGCTGCCGGAGCCACCCGTGCCACCGGAGCTGCCAGAGGTGCCGGAGGCGCCGGTGTCGCTCCCGGAGGAACCGGAGGAACCGGCGGAACCGGCGGAAGCGGAGGAGCCTGACGTGCCGCCGGAGCCGTTGCTTCCGGCGCTCGCGCCGGACTCGCCGCTTGCGCCGCCGGTGCCGCCCGACTGCTGTCCCGCGGACTGCGCGGGCTTCGCGGCGCCCTCGTCCCGGGTGCCTTCGTCGTTCTCACACGCCGTGAGCGAGAGCGCGGCGACCGCGAGCGCCGCGGCGGCGAACAGGCGGGTGCGGGGACGTCGGAGGGGCGCACGCATGGCAGGTCTCTTCTCGTGTGACGGGGTAGACGCGAGCCGCTCGGACGGACTTCCGCAAGCGGCGTGCTTGGATGACCCACAGCTTGCGCGGCGTTGTGTCCCAGCCGTTAGCGTTGCCTCGGCATCGGGGACACTGGAACGCCCGCAAGGCCCTGACCTGGGGGAATAGGCGTCACCTGGAACGGTGGCGCGGGATGGAGGACGACGTGGGGGCGGGCGATCTCGCCGAGTTGCTGCGGGAACTCAAGGAGCGTTCCGGGCTCAGCTACGGCGTGCTGGCCAAGCGGCTGCACGTGAGCACGTCGACGCTGCACCGCTACGTGAACGGCACCGCCGTACCGACGGAGTTCGCTCCGCTGGAGCGGCTGGCCCGCCTGTGCAAGGCCAGACCCGAGGAGCTGATGGAGGTCCACCGGAGGTGGATCGTCGCCGACGCCACCCGGGGCAGCAGGAAGGCGGAGCCGCAGGCCGAGGCCCGGCCCGCGGCGCCCGCGGCATCCGCCGGTTCCGAGGTGACCGCCGGGTCTGGGGCGACCGCCGGGTCTGGGGTGCCTGCCGGGGCACCCACCGAGGCCCCGGCCCCCGCGAGCGGCACCGCGGGGTCGCAGCCGCCCTCGGAGCCGGAGCCGGAGCAGCGAGACACACCGGCGCCGCAGCCCGAGCCGGAGTCCGGACCGGACCCGCGGCCGGGCCCCGAACCGGAATCGCCACCGGCACCGGAAGCGGAACCGGAACGAGCACCGGAACCGGAACCGGCATCAGCACCGGAACCGACTCCGACCCCGCAAGCGGCACCGGAACCCCACGCGACCCCCCGGCCCCGGCCCCGGACCGGCCCCGGCTCCGGCCTCCGCCTCCCGCGCCGCAAGCGGCAGCGCCTCGTCGTGCTCGCCGCCGTCGGCGTCGTCCTCGCCCTCGGCGGCACCGCGCTCGCCGTGCACGGGGCGTCGGGCGGTTCCGGCGGCGACGGGAAGAACGCCGCCGCGGACCACGGGCCCCGTATGGGCACCGAGCACCGGCCGTCCGCGACGGGCGAGGGCGACCCGTCCGGCAAGCCCTCCACCACGGCCTCCACCGGCCCGTCGAAGGACAAGGGGAAAGCCGCCGACAAGGAGGCCGGGAAGGACGGCGGCGCGGCGAAGGGCCCCGGGAACGGAAAGGGCGGCGAGGGCAGCGAAGGGCGGGTTCCGGGCTCCCACGGCCAGGGCGAGGCCCCGGGCAGCGCCTCCGGCCGTGCCCCCGTCACCGTCTCCGCCCAGTCGCAGTACTGGGACAGCCCCTGCGGGTACCCGTACCTCATCAACCGCCCCCCGGACCGGCTGCCCACGCCGCCCGGCGAGCAGGACGCCGAGAGCTGGGTGTCCGCGTTCGGCGCGGTCGCGGCTGGTGAGCAGGGCGTGAAGTTCACCGTCCAGGGGACGGGCGAGGACACCGTCGTGCTCAACTCCCTGAGCGTCCGGGTCGTCGGCAGGGCAGCCCCGCCCGACTGGAACAGCTACGACATGGGGTTCATCGGCGCGGGCTGCGGCGGCGGCGTGGCCAAGCACGTCTTCGACGTACGCCTGGACAACGGGCAGCCCGCCCTCGTCCCGCAGGGCGGCGACTCCTTCCCCTTCACGGTCAGCGAGAGCGACGTCGAGGCCTTCCACGTCTTCGCCCGGGCGAAGACCAAGGACGTGCGCTGGTACCTGGAGCTGGAGTGGTCGAGCGGCGACCGGCACGGAACCGTCGTCATCGACGACAAGGGCGAGCCGTTCCGCACCTCGGCGGCCCCGGACAACCCGACCTACGGGTGGTCCATCGACAAGAGGAAGTGGGTGAAGATGCGCCGCGACGCGAACGGGAGCGAGCACGAGGTGGACGAGTAGCGACGACCGGCGGCGAGGCGGCGAGGGACGGCCGCCGAGGACGGGCAAAGGCCGCGAAACGGTCGAAGCCGTCCCGGGACGAGCGGAGCCCCCGGCTCCGGGACGAGGCCCGTCCTGGCGACGGTACGGGCCGGGTGCGCACCCACGGACGAGCCGGGCGCGCACCGGGCGCAGGCCGGGTACGGACCGGGTACGGACCAGGCACGGACCGGGTCTCCCGCCGCGCGTCCGTATCGCGGAACCGCTCTTGTAGGCGCCCTCGGGGCGCTTAGGCTGCCTGGAAACCGAAGGAGCCGCCGATGACCGCCACCGCACCCGGGCCCACCGCCCCCGCGCCCCGCACGACTCCCGTCCCGGCCCTCGCGGCCCGCGCCGCCTCCGTCGGCGGCTCGCCGGTACGCGACATCCTCGCGGTCACCTCGCGCCCTGAGGTCATCAACTTCGCCGGCGGCCTGCCCGCGCCCGAGCTCTTCGACAGGGACGGCGTCGCCGCCGCGTACCAGGCCGTCCTCGCCGAGTCGCCGGGACAGGCCCTGCAGTACTCGACGACCGAGGGCGAACCCGCCCTGCGGGCCCTGACGGCCGGGCGCTACGCCGAGCGCGGCCTCCCCACCCACCCCGACGACATCCTCGTCACCTCCGGCTCGCAGCAGGCCCTGTCGCTGCTGGCGACCGCGCTCGTCGAGCCCGGCGACACCGTGCTCGTCGAGAACCCCTGCTACCTGGCGGCACTCCAGGTGTTCGCCTTCGTGGGCGCGCGCGTGGTGGCCGTACCGGGCGACGAGCACGGCATCGACCCCGGGGCGCTGGAGGCGCTGGTCGCCGAGCACCGGCCGAAGCTCCTGTACACCGTGCCGACGTTCCAGAACCCGAGCGGGCGGACCATGCCCCTGGAGCGGCGCGCCGCCGTCGCCGAGGTGGCCGGGCGGTGCGGGCTGTGGATCGTCGAGGACGACCCGTACGGGGAGCTGCGCTTCGAGGGCGACCGGGTGCCGTGGATCGCCTCCCGGCCCGGCGCCGAGGACCGCACCGCGCTGCTCGGCAGCTTCTCCAAGGTGATGGCGCCCGGGCTGCGGCTCGGCTGGCTGCGCGCCCCCGCCGCGCTGCGGCGCGCCTGCGCCGTCGTCAAACAGGCCGCCGACCTGCACACGCCGACCATCAACCAGCTCGCCGCCGCCTGGTACCTCACCCACCGCGACCTGGACGCGCACGTCGCGCGGGTCGCCGCCGTGTACGGGCGGCGGCGGGACGCGATGCTCGCGGGCCTCGCGGACGCGCTGCCCGCGGGCTCCACGTGGAACCGCCCCGAGGGCGGGATGTTCCTGTGGGTGCGGCTGCCCGACGGGTACGACGCCGCCGAGCGGCTGCGGGCCGTGGTCGCGCAGAACGTGGCCTACGTGCCCGGGGCGCCGTTCTTCGCGGGCGCCCCCGACCCCGCGACGCTGCGGCTGTGCTTCGTCACGCAGACGCCCGAGGAGATCGCGGAGGGGCTGCGCAGGTTGCGGCTCGGCCTGGCCTGACCGCGGCCCGGCGACCGGAGGCCGTGCCCGCCCGCGGCGGGGCGGGCACGGCGGCGGCCGCTACAGGCGCTCGGGCGTCCTGATGCCGAGCAGCGCCATGCCCCGGTGCAGGGTGCGGGCCGTCAGGTCGCAGAGGAACAGCCGGTTTTCCTTCTGCTCCTCGGTGTCCGCCTTCAGCACCGGGCACTTGTCGTAGAACGTCGTGTACAGCGACGCGAGCTGGTACAGGTACGCCGCCAGCTTGTGCGGGGCGTACTCCGCCGCCGCCTCGAAGACCGTGTCCCCGAACGCGTCCAGGTGCAGGCCGAGCCCCCGCTCCGCCGGGGCGAGCGCCAGCTCGGGGTGCGCCGCAGGCTTCGCGTCGCCCGCCTTGCGCAGGATCGACTGGATCCGGGCGTACGCGTACTGCAGGTAGACCGACGTGTCGCCGTTGAGCGACACCATCTGGTCCAGGTCGAACTTGTAGTCGCGGCTCGGCGACGTGGACAGGTCTGCGTACTTCACCGCGCCGATGCCGACCTGCGCGGCCCGCTCCTGGATCTCGTCCTCGGTGAGGTCCTGCGCCTTCTCGCGCACGACCTCGGCGGCGCGCTGTACCGCCTCGTCGAGCAGGTCCTCCAGGCGCACGGTCTCGCCCTCGCGCGTCTTGAACGGCTTGCCGTCCGCGCCGAGCACCGTGCCGTAGCCCATGTTGTGCGCGGTGACGCCGTCGTTCAGCCAGCCCGCGCGCCGCGCCGTCTCGAAGACCATCCGGAAGTGCAGGGACTGCCGCACGTCCACCACGTACAGGAGCGTCGTCGCGCCGACGTCGAAGACGCGGTCGCGGATCGCGGACAGGTCCGACGCCGCGTAGCCGAAGCCGCCGTCCGCCTTCTGCACGATCAGCGGGACCGGCTTGTCGTCCTTGCCCTTGATGTCGTCGAAGAACACGACGAGCGCGCCCTCCGAGCGCACCGCCACGCCCGACTCCTCCAGGAGCCGCGCCGTCTCCGCCATCATGTCGTTGTACGCGGACTCGCCGACGATCTCCTCGTCGCGGATCTCCATGTCCAGCTTCTCGAAGACCGAGTAGAAGTAGACCTTCGACTCGTCCACGAACCGCTGCCACAGGGCGAGGGTCTCCTTGTCGCCGGACTGCAGGGCGACGACCCGCCTGCGGGCCCGCTCCTTGAACTCCTCGTCCGCGTCGAAGACCGCGCGCGAGGCCTTGTAGACCCGGTTCAGGTTCGAGATGGCCTGCTCGCCGTCCGTGTCGGTCTCCGGGGCGAGCTCGCCCGGGTTCTCGATCAGGTACTGGATGAGCATGCCGAACTGGGTGCCCCAGTCGCCGATGTGGTGCCGGCCGACCGTCTTCTCGCCCGTGAAGTCGAGCATGCCGCGCAGCGCGTCGCCGATGACCGCCGAGCGCAGGTGGCCGACGTGCATCTCCTTCGCCACGTTCGGCTGGGCGTAGTCGATGACCGTGGTGCCCGGCGCGTCCTTCAGGGGCACGCCGAGGCGGTCGCCGTCGGCCGCGCGGGCCGCCAGCGTCCGGGTGATCGCCTGGTCGGTGACCGTGATGTTCAAAAAGCCGGGCCCGGAGACCTCGACGTCCTTCAGGAGCTCCGGCGCGTCGATGCCCTCGACGACCTTCGTCGCCAGTTCGCGCGGGTTGGCCTTCTGCTTCTTCGCGAGCGCGAGGATGCCGTTGGCCTGGAAGTCGGCCCTGTCGCTACGTCGCAGCAGCGGGTCGGCGGGGGCCGCGTCCGGCAGGGCTGCCGAGAGGGCGTCCGCGAGGCGCTGGTGGACGGAGGTGGTGAGGGACTGGACCGAGGCCATGGAGTGGGTGCCGTTCTCCTCGAGGGTGTGGATGGGCACGGTCAGTATTTCACGGGGGGTCCAGCGGATTTCCGCGCCGAGGGAGGGGCCCTCGCGGGTGGCGCCCCGACCCCGCCCCTTCCCGAAACCGGTGGCTGCCGCCCCCGGGCCCCCGCTACTTTCGTCTGGGGCTGTGCCCCTTTCCCCCCTTCTTCGGCGCTCCGCGCCTCGTCCTCAAACGCCGGACGGGCTGGAACCTCCTCGCCCGGCCGATGGAAGGGCGGGCGGGTGGGAGAATGGCCCGGTCCAGCGGTACGCCCCTGCGTACCGGCATCGAGGCAGGAAAAGAAGGGCGCCGATCGTGGCTCAGAGCACCGATACCACCGACTGGGTCTCCCGCTACGCGGACGAGGTCATCGCCGAGTCGGAGCGTCGTGCCCCGGGCAAACCGGTCGTGGTCGCCTCCGGCCTGTCCCCGTCCGGCCCCATCCACCTGGGCAACCTGCGCGAGGTCATGACCCCGCACCTGGTCGCCGACGAGATCCGCCGCCGCGGCCACCAGGTCCGCCACCTGATCTCCTGGGACGACTACGACCGGTACCGCAAGGTCCCGGCCGGCGTCCCGGGCGTCGACGAGTCCTGGGCCGAGCACATCGGCAAGCCCCTCACCTCGGTGCCCGCGCCCGCCGGGTCCGCGTACCCGAACTGGGCCGAGCACTTCAAGGCCGCGATGGTCGCCTCGCTGCGCGAGCTGGGCGTCGAGTTCGACGGCATCAGCCAGACCGAGCAGTACACCTCGGGGGCGTACCGCGAGCAGATCCTGCACGCGATGAGGCACCGCGCCGACATCGACGCGATCCTCGACCAGTACCGCACCAAGGACAAGGCCACCGGCAAGCCCAAGGGCAAGCAGCAGCAGAAGCCCGTCGACGAGGCCGAGCTGGAGGCCGCGGAGGGCTCCGGCGCGGCCGCCGAGGACGACGGCAGCGGCGGCTCCGCCGGGTACTTCCCGTACAAGCCGTACTGCGGCCGGTGCGAGAAGGACCTGACCACCGTCACCTCCTACGACGACGAGTCGACGGAGCTGGCGTACGTCTGCACGGCGTGCGGCTTCGACGAGACGGTGCGGCTGAGCGAGTTCAACCGCGGCAAGCTCGTCTGGAAGGTCGACTGGCCCATGCGCTGGGCCTACGAGGGCGTGATCTTCGAGCCGAGCGGCGTCGACCACTCGTCCCCGGGGTCCTCCTTCGTCGTCGGCGGACAGATCGTCCGGCAGGTCTTCGGCGGGGTGCAGCCCATCGGGCCCATGTACGCCTTCGTCGGCATCAGCGGCATGGCCAAGATGTCCTCCTCCAAGGGCGGCGTGCCCACCCCGGCCGACGCCCTGAAGATCATGGAGGCGCCGCTGCTGCGCTGGCTGTACGCGCGGCGCAAGCCCAACCAGGCCTTCAAGGTCGCCTTCGACCAGGAGATCCAGCGCCTCTACGACGAGTGGGACAAGCTGGAGGCCAAGGTCGCGGGCGGCGAGGCGCTGCCCGCCGACGCCGCCGCGCACGCCCGCGCCGTGCGCACCGCCGCCGGTGAGCTGCCCCGCACCCCGCGCGTCCTGCCGTACCGGACCCTCGCGTCCGTCGCGGACATCACCGCCGGGGCCGAGGACCAGACCCTGCGCATCCTCAGCGAGCTCGACCCGGCCAACCCGCTGGACTCCCTGGACGAGGTCCGGCCGCGCCTGGACCGCGCGGAGAACTGGATCAGCACGTACGTGCCCGCCGACGCCCGCACCATCGTGCGCGCCGAGCCGGACACCGAGCTGCTCGGCTCCCTCGACGACGAGGGCCGCGAGTCGCTGCGGCTGCTCCTGGAGGGCCTGGACACCCACTGGTCCCTGGACGGCCTCACCACGCTCGTGTACGGCGTGCCGAAGGTCATGGCCGGGCTCACGCCCGACGCCAAGCCGACGCCGGAGCTGAAGGTCGCCCAGCGGTCGTTCTTCGCCCTGCTGTACCGCCTGCTCGTGACGCGCGAGACGGGGCCGCGGCTGCCCACGCTGCTGCTCGCCGTGGGCGCGGAGCGGGTCCGCAAGCTGCTCGGCGCCTGAGGCCCCGGGCCTCGCCCCGGCCGCGCCCTCCACCCGCTTGGCGCGGGGGAGGGCGCCACGGGCAGCGAGCGGCCCCGACGGCCCGCGCGTACGCCGTGGTCAGTTGACGCTGCGCCAGATGTGCGGGTCGGCCTCTTCCGCGTCGTCGTGCTCCGGCCGGTGTGCTGCCGGAGCGGGCGTCTCGTACGGGTCTCTCCCGGTGTCGGTCATCGGGGCCCCGGGTTCTTGGACGGTGTGCACGGTGACGTCAGTCCTCCTCACGGTCCGGTCAGCTCAGCCCGAGACGGGCCAGGCGCCGGGTGATCGCTTCGTAGGGAACGGAGTTGGCGTCGTACGGCAGCGGGTCCGCGTCGTCCGCACGCTGCCGCTCGGCGCCGCCGGCGGTGCCCGTGACGCCGGCGGCGCCGGGGGCGAAGATGCCGAGGACGGCGACCAGGGGGTGCTCACCGTCCTCGACGGGCGGCAGCGGCACGGGCACCACGGCGGTCATCGGTGCTCCGTTCCCGTCGGCCGGCGGCGCAGGCACTCCTCCGCGAAGCCGAGCGCCCGCAGGTGGTAGGCGCGGGCCGCCCAGCCGAGGCTGATGTTGTGGCCCGCGTCGGGCTGGTGGTCGATCAGGACCCGGGGCGCCGCGGCCAGCCTGCCGCGCAGCCGCGCGAGCGCCTGGTGGTCGCGGCGCCACCACGCCTCGTGCTCGGCGAAGGTGAACCGGACCGGGACCCGGATCCGCTCCGCGAGCGCGGCGAACACGGCGGGCCACCGGGCGGCGTCCGCCAGCTCGCGGGCCGGGGCCGGGGCCACGACGTCGATGCTGGACTGAAAGGTCCCCGGCGGATACAGCCGCAGCGGACCCCAGTTGAGCTTCCAGCTGCCGGCGCGGGTGGCCGGCGCGGCCGGGGAGGCCAGGTACTCGTCCCCGCAGCCGGACAGGTCGAGGCCGAGGAGCCCGGGGACCGTGCCGTCCGCCGCGATGCGCAACGCCGGCTTGCACCCGAAGGAGTGCCCCATCAGGAGGATTCCCGCGCCCGTGTCGTACCGGGCGCACAGGTTTCGCAGCGCCGCGGCCAGGGTCGCCGCCTGCGCCACCACCCCTTGGCCGTGCGGGAGCCGCTGCGCCGAGCCGCCGTACCCGGGGCGGTCGACGGCCACGACCAGGAAACCCAGCTCCGCGGCGACTGTCAGGAGCGAGGTCTCCGGGTGCGCGGGCCCGTCGAAGTACGCGGCACTCATCCCCGCCCCGTGCAGCGCGACCACCGTGGCCCTCGGCGGCACGTGTGCCGGGCGGGCGAGCCGGGCGGACAGCGTGATGCCGTCCGCGTCCAGCGTGACGCGCTGCTGGTCGACCGGCCGGGCAGGGGCCGGGGCGTACGGTGCCGTGGTCATGGCCGGCCGTCCCCGGCGAGCCCTTCTGCGTACGTCTTCGCGATGCCGAGCGTCGCCATGCTGTTGGTGCTGAGTGCGGTGCGGACGTGGGCGATGGCGTCCCGCGCCGTCGCGTCGGCACCGAGCACCTTGGTGATGTTGTCGGTGTCGACCGTGAAGGTGTGCTGCGAGGACGCCGCGACACCGTCCTCGTTCGGGGTGAAGGTCCAGTAGCCGGTGTGCAGCGTGATGAGCGCCGGCAGCGTGGTCTGCTTGTACGCGATGCGGTGCCCGGGCAGGCCCACGCGGTGTGACCGCGTGGTGTGGGTGCTGCCGTCCTTGGACAGGGTGTCCATCTCCAGCGTCTGTATCCCCGGGGCGGGTTCGTCCAGGCGCACCGTGACCACGTGCGGCAGCCGCTCGCTCCACAGGCCGGCTTCCCAGATGAAGTCGTACACGTCCTCGGCGGCGCCCTTGATCTGCACCGTGTCCTCGAAGGAGCAGGTCAGTTCGTCGGCGGCGGCCTTGCCGCCCGGTTCGGCGAGCGCCTTCAAGGAGTCCAGCTCGGAGCGGGAGTTGCGGTCCACGACCTCCTCCAGCCAGGCCAGGCGCTCGTCGTCGGTCGCCCGGAAGTCATGGCCGAGGCGCACCAGGGTCTCGCCCGAGTCGAGGGCCTCGATCTGCCACGTTCCCCCCATCCCGGCCACGGGGGGCGTGCTGACCTCCTGCCGGAAGGTGATGCGCAGCGCCCGCGGGTCCAGGGTGCGGTGCGAGGTCCAGTTCTTGACGGTGTCGCCGGCCGTCGCCCAGACGCGGATGCGCTCCTCGCGCTCGCCGCGCTCCACGTGGTCGACGTAGATGTTCGGGGGGAACAGCTGGGGCCAGTTCTCCGCGTGCGCGAGCAGCCGGTAGACGCTCTCGGCCGGTGCCGCGATCTTGATCTCGTGCTCGGTTGTCCGCAGTTCGGACGGCATGGGGCTCCTCGGGTGAAAACGGTGGTGAACGGTCGCGAACGGGCGCTGCGCGATCAGAAGTTGCCGAGGCCGCCGCAGACGTTCAGCGCCTGGGAGGTGATGGACGCCGCCGTGTCGGAGGCCAGGTAGCCCACGAGGCCGGCCACTTCCTCGGGCGTCGAGTAACGGCCCAGCGGGATCTTGGCCTGGAACTTCTCCAGGATGGCGCTCTCCGGCGCACCGGAGAGGCGGGAGTAGTTCTGCCGTACGCGCTCGGCCATCGGCGTCTCGACATAGCCGGGGCAGACGGCGTTGACGGTGATCCCGGTGGGCGCCAGCTCGTTGCCCAGCGCCTTGGTGAAGCCGACGACGCCGTGCTTGGAGGCGGAGTAGGGCGCGCCGAGGACCACGCCCTGCTTGCCGGCGGTGGAGGCGATGTTGATGACCCGGCCCCAGCTCCTGTCCCGCAGGCCGCCCGTGGTGAGGACCTCCCGGGTCAGCCGGAACACGCTGTTGAGGTTGGTCTCGACGATGTCGTTCCACAGGTCGTCGGCGATGTCGGCCGTCACGCCGCCGCCGCTGATGCCCGCGTTGTTGACGAGGATGTCGACCCTGCCGAACCGGTCGACGGCAGCCTGGACGTAGGCGCGTATCGACGCCCCCGAGCGGACGTCCAGGACCGTGCCGTCGACGTCGAGCCCCTCCTCCCGCAGCTGCTTGACGGTGGTGAGCACCTTGTCCTCGGTACGCGAACCGATGAACACCCGGTGGCCCTGCCCGGCCAGCAACCGGGCCACGGCCAGACCGATTCCGCTGGTCGCGCCGGTCACCAGGGCGACGCGCTGCTCCTGCTGAGTCATCTCTGCCCCCATTCTCCCCTTCTCGGGACTGTTTCTCGGGACTGCTTCTGGGTTCTGCTGCTTGGATCCGCTGCTTGGATCCGCTGCTTGGATCCGCTGCTTGGATCCGCTGCTTGGATCCGCTGCTTGGATCCGCTGCTGGGACCCGCCGTTCGAATCCGCTGCGTGGGACTGCGGCTCGGGTCCGCGGCGGCCGGGCCCCGGTCGGGCGCGCTCAGGCGGCCGCGGTCGCGAGGTGGCCGGTGACGGCGTCGAGGAAGGCGCGCGGCGTGGTGGCCTCGCCGATGACGGACTCGTCGAGCTCGATGCCGTACTCGCGCTCGATCCGGCTCGCGGTCTCGAGCAGCGCGAGCGAGTCGTAGCCGATGTCGGTGAAGTCGGTGTCGAGGATGTCGCCGTCGAGACCACCGCCCTCGGGGGCGCCGGAGCCTTCGAGGAGGATGCGCTTGAGGTCGTCGAGGGTGAACGCGGACTGGGACATGAGGGTCCTGCCTTTCGTGCTGTCGTGCTCGGGGTGAGTGGGGGGCGAGGGGGTGAGAGAGGGGGCGAGGGGGTGAGAGTGGGGGGCGAGGGGGAGGAGGCGGCCCGGCCCGCTCAGGAGCGGACGACCATCGCCGAGTTGAAGCCGCCGTGGCCGCGGGCAAGGACGAGCGCCGTGCGCACCTCGGCGGCGCGCGGCTGCGAGACGACCAGGTCGAGGCCGTAGCGGTCGGCGGGGTCCGTGTGGACGGTCGGGGGGATCACGCCCTCCCGCATCGCCAGGAAGGCGGTGGCGAGGTCGAGGGCGGCTCCGCCCGCGTACAGGCGGCCGGTCATCGTCTTGGGCGCGGTGACCGGGACCCCCCGCTCGCCGAACACCTCCACGAGGGCCCGTGCCTCGATCGCGTCGAGCTCGGGCTCGGCCGCGCCGTCCGCGAACACCACGTCCACGTCCGACGCCGCGAGCCCGGCGTCGGCGAGGGCGAGTTCCACGGCCTTGCGCAGGCCCGGCTCGCGGCCGTCGAACGTGGCGGCGTAGCCCGCGATCTCGCCGTACACCTCGGCGCCGCGGGCCCGGGCGGAGTCGGCGGCCTCCAGGATGAGCAGCGCGCCGCCCTCGCCGGGCACATGGCCGGCCGCCCGGTCGTCGAAGGGCAGGTAGGCACGGCCGGGCTCCTGCTCGGTGCTGAGCCGACCGCTGGTGTGCAGCCCCACCCAGCCCCAGGAGCACAGCAGCGCGTCCACGGCGCCCGCCACCACCAGGGACGTGCCCTTGCGGATCTGCCGCCGGGCCTGCGCCACCGCGTCGAGGCCGCCGGCCTGGTCGGTGACGACGACTCCGCTGGGGCCCTTCATGCCGTTGCGGATGGATATCTGGCCGGTGTTGACCGCGTAGAACCACGCGAACGACTGGTACGCGCTGACGTACTCGCCGCCCTTGCTCCACAGGTTCTTGAGCTCGTTCTGGCTGAACTCGAAGCCGCCCGCCGAACTGGCCGTGATCACGCCCATGTCGAAGGCGGGCAGGTCGGCGGGGTCGACCCCGGCGTCGGCGAGCGCCCAGTCGGCCGCGACCAGCGAGAGCCGGGTGACCTGGTCGGTCTGCGGCATCAGCCGGCTCGGCAGGTGCTCCGCCGCCGCGAAGCCGCGGATCTCCCCGGCCAGCTTCGCCGGGTACGGCGTCGCGTCGAACCGGGTGAGCGGGCCGATGCCGCTCTTGCCGACCCGGGTCGCGCTCCAGTAGTCCCGCGCGCCGAGCCCGTTGGGGGCCGCGACGCCCAGCCCGGTCACCACCACAGCGGCCGTCATGCCGCGCTCCTTTCGGTCGAGGCCAGCACCATCGCGCTCTGGAACCCTCCGAAGCCGCTGCCCACCGTGAGCACGGCGTCGACGATCTGCTCGCGCGCGGTCAGCGGGACGTAGTCGAGGTCGCACTGCGGGTCGGGGGTGTGCAGATTCGCCGTCGGCGGGACCACGTCGTGCTGGATCGCCAGGATCGACGCCGCGATCTCGATGGAGCCGATGGCGCCCAGTGAGTGCCCCACCATGGACTTGATGGAGCTGACGGGGGTGCGGTACGCGTGGTCGCCGAGGCTGCGCTTGAAGGCGGCCGTCTCGTGCCGGTCGTTCTGCTTGGTGCCCGAGCCGTGCGCGTTGACGTAGTCGATCGCGGTGGGGTCCATCCGGGCCTCGCCGAGCGCGACGTCGATCGCCTCGGACATCTCGGCGCCGTCGGGGCGCAGGCCGGTCATGTGGTACGCGTTGCTGCGCGTCGCGTAGCCCGCGATCTCCGCGTAGATCCGCGCGCCGCGGCGGCGGGCGCTCTCCAGCTCCTCCAGCACGAACACCGCCGCGCCCTCACCGAGGACGAAGCCGTTGCGGGTGCCGTCGAACGGCCGGGAGGCGTGCTCCGGGTCGTCGTGGCGCGGCGTGGTCGCCTTGATCGCGTCGAAGCAGGCCATCGTGATGGGCGAGATCGGCGCGTCGGTGGCGCCGGCGACCATGACGTCGGCCGTGCCCTCCCTGATCAGCTCGACGGCGTACCCGACCGAGTCGAGACCGGAGGTGCACCCGGCCGACACCACGCTGCTCGGCCCCTGCGCGCCCACGTCGCGGGCGACCTCCGCGGCGAAGGAGCTCGGCACGAAGTGGTTGTAGAAGAAGGGATCGGCGTAGGCGTGGTCGACCAGGTCCAGCCGGCCTCCGTCGCTGACGACGCGGTAGTCCTCGTCGAGGCTCATGGTGGCGCCCACCGCGCTGCCGATGGTGACGCCGATGCGGTAGGGGTCCAGGGCGCCCGTCTCCAGGCCGCTGTCGGCGACGGCGCCGCGCGCCGCGACCACCGCGAACTGCGCGGCACGGTCCATGCGCCGCACCTCGTGCGGGGTCAGACCGTGCTCGTACGGATCGAAGTCGATCTCCGCGGCCACGCGGGAACGGAACGGGGAGGCGTCGAAGAAGGAGATGGAACGGGTGGCCGTACGGCCCTCGCTCAGCAGGGACCAGAAGGCGTCCGTGCCCACGCCGCCGGGGGCCAGTACCTGCATCCCGGTGACGACCACGCGCCGCCCGCTCATGCCGGGACCTGCCAGGTGTAGAAGCGCGAGGCCATGGCGTCGGAGGGCGAGCGCCAGGTCGCGGGGTCGAAGACGCGGATGTACGGCAGCAGGTCCTGCTGGATCCCGATGAAGCGGGGGTCGGACTTCGCCTCCTCGATGAGCCGGCCGCCGTCGTCGGACTCGAAGTCCTGGATGTGGAAGTAGAGGCCGTTGTAGGCGAACAGCTGGCGGCGCCGGGTGCCCATGGTGTGCGGCAGCTCGGTGCCGGTGTCGAACTCGCCGAACAGCTTCGCGACGGTGTCGATGTCGGCGGCGTCGAGCCGGGCCACGATCATGGTGCTGTACATCCGGTGCGGGGCGCCGACCGGCTCCCCGTGCCACGCGTAGAAGCGGGTCGCGACCCGGTCCGACGGCGCGGCGGCGGCCGGGGTGTAGGCGTCGACGAAGGGGGCGAGGGCCGAGTCGGCGCCGTGCTCCACGACCTCGGTCAGGTTCTCCCCGGTGTGGTCCTGGAGGTGGATGTACACGCCTTTGTACGCGAAGAGCTGGCGACGCAGGAGATTCCGGGGGCCGGACTGTTCGTCGTCCAGCTTCGCGAAGGCGCCGGCGATATCTTCGGTGGAGCCAGGTTTGAGCCTGCCCACGATGACACTGCTGTGCATGCTTTCCACTCCGTATCTCGAGTCGTCTGAATTCAGGACCGGCCGGGGAAACCGGCCGCCGACGACGAGAACGAGTCTTCCGGTGCCCCGTACAGGTTTCAATACGGATTACTTCAGGACTCCGCAGGCTTTCCCGGGGACTTTGCGTACTGCGGGTTCAGTGGAGCGCACAGAGATAAATCTTTGTCAGATCTGTGTCAGAGGACCTCGAAACCCCGGGCGGCGCTGCCCGGCGCGGCGCACAATCACCGGCATGACCCACTTGGACACGGCCACCACGATCGAGCGCATGGCGGACCTCTTCGCACTGCAGGAGCTGGTGGCGCGTTTCGCGCAGGCGGTCGACCGCCGCGACCACGAGGCGCTGACCACGGTATTCACTGCGGATGTGACGATGGAGGTGGTGCCGGACATCCGGATCGAGGGCCGGGAAGCGCTGGCCGGCATGCTGCGTGACGACCTGATCTGGGCGAGCACCGTGCACACCGTCAGCAATGTGCTCGCCGAACCGCGGGGTGACACCGCGACCATTCACGCGAATGTCACGGCGGTGCATGTCAGCCGTGCGGGGGCGGGACAGCATTTCGACATGGGTGCTCGGTACACCTTCACCGCCGTGCGGAACGCCGGACAGGCATGGCTGCTGTCCCGTATCGAAATAGAGCCCGTCTGGACTTCCGGCGACGATCAGGGCATGCACGACGACTGACCGCGCCCACGGGCCGGGGGCGAAAGCCCGTCGGCGAGGGGCGACAGGAGAAACCGCGCCGGTTCCTTTCCCCGGCAGGGAAAGGAACCGGCGCGGTTTCGTGGTGCGGTCACTCCTCCACGAGGGACAGTGCTTTCGCCGGGCAGATGAAAACCGCTGTGCGGGCGGCGGTCTCGTCGGCGCCCCGCGGCCGCTCGGTCAGGACGCGCACCAGGCCGTCGTCGTCCTGGTCGAAGATCCTCGGCTCGGTCAGCACGCACTGCCCCGCGCCGATACAGCGGTCATGGTCCTTCTCGATCTTCATGATCAGCTCTCCCCCCAGGTCACGGGCAGCTCGTAGAGGCCGTACACCAGCGCGTCGCTCTTGAACGACAGCTCCTCGGCCGGCACGGCGAGGCGCAGATCCGGCACCCGCCGGAACAGCGTGTCGAACACGACCTGGAGCTCCAGGCGGCCGAGGTTCTGCCCCAAGCACTGATGCGGCCCGTAGCCGAAGGCCACGTGGTGCCGCGCGTCCCTGGAGAAGTCGAGCTTCTCCGGGTCATCGAACCGCCCGGGGTCGCGGTTCGCGGCGAAGGTGGAGGCGATGACGGCCTCGCCCTTGCGGATGCGGACGCCGCCGATCTCGACGTCGTCCATGGCGAGGCGGTGCGCGCCGAAGTCCGGGATCGTGTAGAAGCGCAGCAGTTCGTCGACGGCCTTCGGCGTCTTCGAGGGGTCGTCCTTGATCTCCGCGAGCAGCTCCGGCCGCGTGAGCATCGAGAACACGCCGAGGTTGATCATGTTGGCCGTGGTCTCGTGCCCGGCGAGGAGCACCAGCAGACACAGGCTGGCGAGCTGTGCCCGGTCGATGCCGCCCTGCTGCCGCTGGAGCTCGATCTGCCGGCTGAGCAGGTCGTCGCCCGGGTTGCTGATCTTCTCCTCGACCAGCTTGTCCATGTACGCGCGCAGCTCGACCGAGATGGCGATGCGGCCCTGTTCGTCGGTGGTGCGGCGCAGCAGGACCTCCGCCAGCTCCATGAAGTACTCGTGCCCCTCGAAAGGCATACCGAGGATCTCGGAGACGATCAGTGACGGAACGGGCAGCGAGAAGACCTGGTTCAGGTCGACGGGCCTCGGCATCTTCAGCATGTCGTCGATGAATCCGTCGACGATCTCCTGAATGCGCGGTTTCATCGCGGCGACCCGCCGCACCGAGAATTCGCTGATGACCGGACGCCGCGCCGCGGCGTGCTCCGCGCCGTCCAGGATGATCATGAATGGGGCGTGTTTGGCCAGCGCCGCGTTCTGCCCGGGGACCACGACCGGGAATTCCTTCTTGCGGCGGTCCGAGCTGAGCTTGGGATGAGCCATCACGGCCCGTACGTCGTCGTACTTGGTGACCAGCCACGCCTTTCCGCCGTCCGGGAGGACCACCTGGCTGACGGGTGCCTCCTCCCGGAACTTGGTGTAGACCGGCGGAATAGCGAACGGGCACGTGCGCTGGATGGGGAAATCGACGAGTTCGGTCGTCTCGTCGGTGTCGGTGTCGGTGTTCGCCATGGGACCCCTCGATCGGAGTTATCGCTTCCTGCGGACTCACGATAACGAGGGGTTTCACAGGGCCAGGTGCGGTGAATGTCAATTCATCGCACGGGAACTGTCATCGCAGCTTTAACTGGCAGGCAGGACGTGCTCTCAGGTCAGGTTGCGGAGCTTGAACCCCACTCCTCGCACGGTGACGATCCATTCCGGGCCGCCCAGCTTGTTCCTGAGGCTGCTGACGTGGGTGTCGACGGTACGGCGGGACCAGGATTCCCCCCAGACCTTGTGCATGATGGATTCCCGCGAGACGACCCGCCTCGGGGCGCTGGCGAGGAGGGCGAGCAGATCGAACTCCTTGCGCGTGACCGGGACCGGCCGGCCGCACATCCGCACCTCGCGCGACCCGCTGTCGATCCGGAGCGGGCCGTGTTCGAGGACGGCCGCGCCGTCGGTGCCCGTGTCGGTGCCCGTGTCGGCGCACGCGGTCCGGCGCGCCCGCCGCATCACCGCCTGCAGCCGTGCCATGAGCTCCCGCAGGCCGTACGGCTTGATCACGTAGTCGTCCGCCCCGGCCTGGAGCGCGAGCACGCAGTCGAGCTCGGACCCGCGCGAGGTGACGGCGATGACCGGGGTGTCGTGGACGGCCCGGATCTCACGGCACACCTCGAGGCCGTCCAGATCCGGCAGATCGAGGTCGAGCAGGACGAGGTCGGCGGCCTCGTGCGCCGCCAGCGCGTCCGCGCCCGAGCTGACGGCACCGACGTCGTGGCCCTGTCGCGCGAGTGCTTCGGTGAGCGCCGCGCGGTCGGCCTGATCGCCCTCGACGACGAGGACGCGCCAGCTGTCCGAGATGTTCCGGGGCGGCGGTGACGACGGTGAGGCCGGCGCCCCGCGCCGGCCGAAGATCGAGCGGACCGTCGCGCCACGCTCGGTGTCGTGGGCTTCGAGTATCTGCGGTTGAGGAATCGCTTTCATGTGTGTGGAGCTCCCCCGTTCTGCGCTTTTTCCTCATGGGCGTCGATGCCCACGCGTTCAATCCGGCGGGGTACCCGTCTTCCAGATCAGCTGGAACGAAAGACGAGAAAGGCGCCAGCCGCGCTCGGTACGCACCGCGTCACCCGTGACACAGGTGCCGGAAGAATAGTGCTCGCGCGTCGCGCCCGCCCGCTCGTGGTGCACACGCACCGCCATCATATTGGCGCGCAGCGTCGCCCTGTCCGCGTTGGCACTCACGATCGCCGGCGTGTTCACATGGTGGGTCGCGGCCCACATGGAAAGCGCCTTCCGGTGATAGTCGACGAGGCCTTCGATTCCCGCGTGCCGACTGATGGGGAATTCGATGAGTACGTCGTCCGTGAAAAGACTGCGGGCCCACTCGTCGTCGAGTTCGTCGTAGTCGAGCCCGAGGACGTAGCGGTCGAACAGGGAGCTTATCTCCCTGGTCGCGTGCTCACTGATGTTTGCCTGGTTGATACTCATTTTCGTAGCGTGCAACCCTCCCCGTAGGCGGCGCAACCGTAGCACCCGTGATGATCATCACCGTAGTCGACGTAGTTTTGCGCTGCACCAACGCATAGGTGTTACCGGCGGATTTTTAAGAGATTTTTTCGATCCGCATACGTTCGGCAGGCAAACGCCGAGTGGCGTCGGCGGCGGCGGTGTGACGTTCTGTGAAAATGCGGATGGCGGGGCCTGCCGCATTGTCGGCAAGGTGATCCCCGGCGGCCCGGCGATCCCTTCGGGCCGCCTGGTGTGCCGGCCTTCGCGGGTCGGTCGTCGTGACTCTGGGTGACTGGGGCGTCGCTCGGTCGTCTTTGGCTGGCTCGCGGCCAGCCTACCCGACTCGGAATCGCCACGGAATCCTAGTCACTAGTAAATTCTTCTTGCTTCAATTTTTGGGTGGACTTTACCGGTGGCGGAGGGGCGCCTCGGCGCGGGGGGCGCCCCCCAGCGGGGGCGGGGCCCCACCCGGCGGGGGGGGCGGGCCCCGCGCGGGGGCGGGCGGGGGGGGGGGGCGGG
>NZ_JASCXL010000084.1:0-40046 GCF_030010595.1 Streptomyces sp. CC224B
GTCTCCCTTTGGGGGGGGGGGGGGGGCCGCCAGGGGGGGGGGGGGGGGGGCCGGGGCCGGGGGTACGGGCCGCGGGGGCGGCGGCGCAGGCTCGGGCGGGGTCGGTGCCGGCGGCGTCGGCCTCGGGGGAGTGGGTTTCGGCGGGGTGGGCTTAGGCGGGGTGGGCTTCGGGGGAGTGGGCTTCGGTGGCGTCGGCTTGGGGGGTGTCGGCTTCGGCGGCGTGGGTTTCGGCGGCGTCGGCTTGGGCGGCGTGGGCTTGGGAGGCTTCGGCGGCTTGCACCGCGCTCCGCTGCCCGCGTACGCCGTCGCCGACCCGCCCGGGCCGGTCGACGCGTACGCGCAGGCGTCGGCCGGGGCGACGGCGGAGCCCGCCGGGGCGGCCACGAGCAGGGAGAGCGTGAGCAGCGCGAACACGCGGGTGGCGGGAGCGAGAAGACCCCTGGGTGATCCGGGCACGACGCAGAGCATGGGGGCGGGCGCGACCCGCCGGGGGAGAAGATGAGCGAAACCCGCCGAAGGTGGGACACGCCGCACGCGGGTTCGCCCCTTCCGGGCGCCACCGACGAAGAATTCCGACCCGCCGTTGAACGCCTTCCCCCGCCCCGCCCGTACCTAGGGCCATGCGTGATGCCAGTGGGCGTCGCGACACCCGAGCGGACAGTGGGAGTGCGAGATGAAGACCTGGCGGAGCGCCTCGCTCGTGGCGACGACCGCGGCCGTGCTGGCGCTGACGACGGCGTGCGGTCAGGACCAGGGGGACCGGTCCCCGAAGGGCCAGAAAGTCGGCAACGAGGCACCGGTCGACAAGGGCGCGGACCCGGGCGACGGCTACGGCTCGGACAGCGGCAGCGGCAGCGGCAACGGCTACGGCGCGGACTCGGGCAAGGACGGCTCGGACGGGAAAGGGGCCGGCAAGGGCGCGGCCCGCCCGGGCAAGGCGAGGTCCGCGGGGCAACTGGGCGCCTGGGACAGCAAGAAGCTCGGCAAGGTGGTCACGGACAGCGCGGGCTTCACGCTGTACCGCTTCGACAAGGACACCGCCCAGCCGCCCGCGTCGAACTGCGCGGGCGCCTGCGAACAGGCCTGGCCCGTCGTGCCCGCCAAGGGCGCCCAGGCCCCGCCCGGCGTCGACGCCTCCCTGCTCGGCGAGGTCACCCGGCCCGACGGCAGCAAGCAGCTCACGCTCGACGGCTGGCCGATGTACCGGTACGCCAAGGACACCGAGCCCGGTGACGCCAAGGGCCAGGGCGTCGGCGGCACCTGGTTCGCGGCCGCGCCCGACGGCAAGAAGGCCCGGCCGGGGGCCGCCGGGGGCGGCGGCGCGGCGCGGCCGGCCGACCCGGCCGGGCTCTCCACGCGCAAGGACCCCGAACTCGGCGAGATCGTCGTCGACCGCGACGGCATGACCGTCTACCGCTTCACCAAGGACTCCGCCTGGCCCATGAAGTCCGCCTGCACCGGCGCCTGTCTGAAGAAGTGGCCGGTTGTCGAGCCCGTCGCGAAGAACGACACCCGGAACATCCTGAAGAAGGGCTTCGTCACCTTCGACCGGCCCGACGGGCTGAAGCAGCAGACGATCGACTGCTGGCCGCTGTACACCTTCGCCGGGGACAAGAAGCCGGGCGACACCAACGGCCAGGGCGTGGGCGGCACATGGTTCGCCGCCCGCCCCGACGGCAAGGCGGTGCGCGCCTCCCGATAGCCCGGCCCCCCCCCGGCCGGGCTCCAGGACCGGTCCGTTCCCTCCCCGTACGAGCAGCCGTGCCGGCGGCCGTACGACGGAGGGACCGGGCCGGTCCTTCGCGCGCTGTGCCGGAAGCACCCCCGCAGCCCCCGCGGCGCCCCCTGCGGCGCCCCCCGCGGCCCCCCGAAGCGCCCCCACAGCGCCCCCGCAGTGCGCCTCCCGGGACACGTTCCGGACGGTGGTCCCCGGAGCGCGCTCCGTGACGGAAAACCGCCTGCGTCACCACGTGCGTACGGCATGTGCCAATGGCAGCGACCCAGGCAGTGACCGAGAACGGACGGCCAATTTCCGGTTTGACTC
This sequence comes from Streptomyces sp. CC224B, assembly GCF_030010595.1. NCBI lineage: Bacteria > Bacillati > Actinomycetota > Actinomycetes > Kitasatosporales > Streptomycetaceae > Streptomyces > Streptomyces sp. CC224B. The sequence goes on from NZ_JASCXL010000084.1 coordinate 2,045, forward strand.
GCTCCCTTGGCCGGCGATCAGTAGCCTCACCCTCGAACACCGGCTCGCCTCAGCCTGACGCCTAAGCCTTGGAGTGTTGATGGAGCGTCCTGCCTGGGCCCCGCCCGGCATCGACATCGCGATGCCGAGCGTGGCCCGGATCAACGACTGCTACCTGGGAGGCTCGTACAACTTCGAGGCGGACCGGGAGGCCGCCCGCCACGCCATGGTGTTCCTGCCCGGCTTACCGAAGATCGCTCAGGCGAATCGTGCCTTCATGCGGCGAGCTGTGCGTTTCGCCGTCGCCGAGGGCGTCACGCGGATCCTCGACATCGGCTGCGGCATCCCGTCCTCCGGCGCGCCGCACGAGGTGGCCCGGGCCGCGGACCCGGCGGCGACGGTGGTGTACGTCGACCACGACCCCGTCGCCGTCGCGCACGCCGGCGCCACCGTGGAGGGCGACCCGCGGGCCGCCGCGGTCTTCGCCGACCTGCGCAGGCCCCGCGACATCCTGGGCGACCCGGACGTCAAGGCGGTGCTCGACGCCCGACTGCCGGTCCTCCTCCTGCTGGTGGCTGTACTCCACTTCGTCGAGGACGCGTACGATCCCTACGCGGCGGTCGGTGAGCTGCGGGACGCGACAGCGCCCGGCAGCCTCCTCGCCGTGACCCATGCCGCGTACGAAGGGACACCGGTTCCGCGGGAGCAGACCGATGGTGCCGTCGGCGTGTACAACGACATCCGCAATCCATTGATCATGCGATCGCGTGCCGAGATCGCGCGGTTCTTCGAGGGATACGACATGGTGGAACCCGGCCTCGTGCCGATGCCGCAGTGGCGGGCCGACACGGAACTCGACGCGGACGCCGTCGAGGAACCCTGGGCCTCCTCCGGGTTCGCCGGCGTGGGACGCAAGCGTTGAGCGCCGAGCCGGACGGGCCGGAGGACAGACTGCGCAGGTTCGCCACCATCTGGAGCCGCGCACTGTTCCCGGCGACCGCCACCTCACTGACCAGACCCGAACTCGAACGCCAACTGGAGCCGCTCGCCCGGCGGTTGCGCGACGCCCTGGAGGAGCGGCCGTTCCGCGCCGCCACCGGCGAGTCCGTCGGCGCCGCCCTGGTCGAGGCGGACTGCACCGAGCCGGAGACGCTCAGCCGCACCCTCGACGTGGTGGAGGCCTACCTGGTCCTGTACTGCGGCGCGCAGGGCGAGCGCGAGGAGCTGCGGGCCCGCTGCGCGCGCCTCCAGCACGCCGTGGCAGCGGGCTTCGCCCGGGCCCTGCGCGAGCGCACCCTCGCCGAGCAGGAGGCCATATCCCGGGCCGCCCTGGCCGCGCGCGGCACCGTCGCCGAGGCCCTGCACGCGAGCGAGGCCCGCTTCCGCGCGGTGTTCCACGGCGCCGCGATCGGCATCGGCATCGCCGACCTCGACGGCACCGTCCTGGAGGTCAACGACGCGCTGGTGCGCATGTTCGGCGGCCTCGAACACCAGCTCCGCGGGCGCAACGTGGGCGAGTGGTCCCACCCCGACGACTCCCCGCACGTGTGGCGGCTGTACGAGGAGCTGGTGCGCGGCGAGCGCGAGCACTACCGCGTGGAGAAGGCGTTCTACCGCCCCGACGGCACGGTCCTGTGGACCAACCTGACGGTCTCCCTGCTGCGCGACGCCGACGGCGTGCCGCAGTACCAGCTCGCCCTCGTCGAGGACACCACCGAGCGGCGCCTGCTCCACCTGCGCCTGCGCTACGAGGCCACGCACGACGCGCTCACCGGGCTGCCCAACCGCACGCTGTTCTTCGAACGCCTGGAGAAGGCGCTCGCCGCGGGCAAGGGGGCCCGGTTCGGCCTGTGCTACCTGGACCTCGACGGGTTCAAGGCCATCAACGACAGCCTCGGGCACGCGGCGGGCGACCGGCTCCTCGTCGAGGTCGCCGACCGCCTCCAGGCCTGCGCGACCGCGCCCGGCGAGATGGTCGCGCGGCTCGGCGGCGACGAGTTCGTGGCGCTGACCACCGGGCCCGACACCGAGCGCGGCGTCGACGAACTCGCCGGGCGCATCATGCACGCGCTCGCCACCCCCATCAGCGTCGACGGCCGCGAGCTGACCGTGCGCGGCTCCATCGGCATCGTGGAGGGCCCGGCCGCCGACCGCGGCGCCGCGGAGGTGCTGCGCAGCGCCGACATCACCATGTACCGGGCGAAGCACGCGGGCGGCAACCGCTGCGAGCTGGCCGACCCCGAGGCCGACGCCCGCGCCATCACCCGGCACGGCCTCACCACGGCGCTGCCGGTGGCCCTGGAGCGCGGCGAGTTCTTCATCGAGTACCAGCCGCTCGTGCACCTCGGCGACGGCAGCGTGCGCGGCGCCGAGGCGCTCGTGCGCTGGCTGCACCCGCAGCACGGCGTCATCGGACCGGACCGCTTCATCCCGCTCGCCGAGCACACCGGGCTCATCGTGCCGCTCGGGCGCTGGGTCCTCGAGGAGTCCGTGCGGCAGGCCCGCACCTGGCAGGCGCGGCACGCCGACGCGGGCCCGCTGCGCGTCAACGTGAACCTCTCGCCGTGCCAGCTCACCCACCCCGGCCTCGTCTCCGACACCGTCGAGATCCTGGAGCGCACCGGCCTCGCGCCGGGCGCGCTCTGCCTGGAGGTCACCGAGTCGGCGCTCATCGGCGCCGACGACGACCTGCTCAAGCCGCTGCGCCACCTCGCGGAGATGGGCGTCGACATCGCCCTCGACGACTTCGGCACCGGCTACTCGAACCTCGCGAACCTGCGGCGGCTGCCGGTCAGCGTGCTCAAGCTCGACCGCGCCTTCACGCAGGGCATGCAGCACTACCCCGTCGACCCGGTCGACCTGAAGATCGTCGAGGGCATCGTCTCGCTGGCCCACAGCCTGGACCTGGCGGTCACGGTGGAGGGCGTGGAGACCGGGGCGCAGGCCGACCAGTTGCGGGAGCTGGGGTGCGACACCGCTCAGGGCTGGTACTACGCCCGGCCGGGGCCGCCGGACCGGTTGCACGAGCTGGCTCTCGCGGACGTTTCCTGACGGGGGCGTCCGGGGCGGGGTTCTCGGCGCTCCGCGCCTCGTCCTCAAGCGCCGGACGGGCTGTCACCCTCCGTTGCCGTTCGTTTTCGTTCGCGGGCCGTCGTGGGGTCATCGCGCTGGCGCGCTCGTCCTCAAACGCCGGACGGGCTGATATCCCTGCCGGTGGTCCGTCGTGTGCCGGACGGGCTGGTACCCCCCGCCGGTGGGCCCTCAGGGTTCCCGGGTGAGGAGCATTCGCTGGAGTTCTCGGGCTGCTCGTGGGGGTGCCACGTCGCTTCGGTGGGCCAGGGCGATGGTGCGGCGGAGACGGGGGCGGGAGAGGGGGGTCATGCGGAGGCCGCTGCCTGAGCGCTCGGCGACCATGCGGGGGACGACGGCGACGCCGAGGCCGGCGCGGACGAAGCCGAGGACGGCGTCCATCTCGCCGCCCTCGACGGCGAACTCGGGTTCGAAGCCTTCCGCGCGGCACGCCGCGACCGTGAGTTCGCGCAGGTCGTAGCCGTGCCGGAACATCACGAGGCGTTCGCCCTGGAGGTCGGCGACGCGGGCCGTGGCGCCGAGGCCGGGGGCGTCGGGGGAGGAGACCACGACCAGGTCCTCGCGCAGCAGCTCCACCGTCGTCAGGGCGGGCGACGGGCTCGGCAGCGGCAGCACCACGAGCGCCAGGTCGAGCGCGCCGCGCGCCAGCTGGCGGACCAGGTCGTGACTGCCGCCCTCCTCGATCAGGAGCTGGATACCGGGGTGCCGGTCGTGGAAGTCGCGAAGGACCTGCGGCAGCAGGCCCGTGCAGACGCTCGGCGTCGCGCCGAGGCGCACCCGGCCGCGCCGGAGCTGCGCCAGCTCCTGCACCTCGATGCGGGCGGTGTCGGCGTCGGCCAGGATGCGGCGGGCCAGCGGGAGCAGCGCCTCGCCCGCGTCGGTGAGCGTGATGTTGCCCCGGGCCCGGCTGAACAGCTCGGCGCCCAGCTCCTTCTCCAGGGCGCGCACCTGCTGCGACAGCGACGGCTGCGAGACGTGCACCCGCTCGGCGGCCCGGGTGAAGTGGCGGGTCTCGGCCACGGCGACGAAGTACAGGAGCTGCTGGAACTGCATGGGCCACACGATACGACTGACAATAGGTCCTGCCTATCGAGATGAGCAGATCCATGTCTTGGACTGATAGGGCTCTTCGGCCCTAGCGTTTCCGGCATGGCTCTGGCAACGCGGACGGACCGACGGCCGTCACTACCCCGCACGGTGTGGGACTCCACCGTCGGCAAGAAGACCGTCATGGCGGTGAGCGGCCTGATCATGCTGCTCTACCTCGTCGCCCACATGATCGGGAACCTGAAGATCTTCTTCGGCCCCGACGACTTCAACCACTACGCGCACTGGCTGCGCACCCTCGGCGGGCCCGTCATGCGCTGGGAGTGGACGCTGTGGGTGATCCGCGTCGTGCTCGTCGCCGCCGTCGTCGCGCACGCCGTGTCCGCGTACCAGCTCAGCAAGCGGGACCTGAGGGCGCGCCCCAGCAAGTACGTGCACAAGAGGCCGCGCGCGAGCTACGCCACGCGCACCATGCGGTGGGGCGGGATCATCCTCGGGCTGTTCATCGTCTGGCACATCCTGGACCTGACGACGGGCACCGCGCACCCGGGGGAGTTCCAGCACCTGCACCCGTACCAGAACGTCATCGACACCTTCTCCACCTGGTACGGCAACGTCGTCTACATCACGGCCGTGGTCGCCCTCGGCCTCCACGTCCGGCACGGCTTCTGGAGCGCCGCCCAGACCCTCGGTGTGGGCAGCGCGAGCCGCGACCGCGCCCTGAAGACCTGCGCCAACGGCCTCGCGCTGCTGCTGACCGCGGGCTTCGTCTCCGTACCCGTCGGCGTCATGACCGGAGTGGTGAGCTGACCGATGAATTCCTATGCCGAGTACGCCACCGGGGAGCCGGTCGCCGACACCAAGGCGCCCGGGGGACCGATCCACGAGCGCTGGGACACCCGCCGCTTCGAGGCCAAGCTGGTCAACCCCGCCAACCGCCGCAAGCACACCGTCATCGTCGTCGGCACCGGCCTGGCGGGCGGCTCCGCCGGGGCCACGCTCGCCGAACAGGGCTACCGCGTCGTGCAGTTCTGCTACCAGGACTCGCCGCGCCGCGCCCACTCGATCGCCGCGCAGGGCGGCATCAACGCCGCGAAGAACTACCGCAACGACGGCGACTCCGTGCACCGGCTGTTCTACGACACCGTCAAGGGCGGGGACTTCCGCGCCCGCGAGTCCAACGTGCACCGCCTCGCGCAGATCTCCGTCGAGATCATCGACCAGTGCGTGGCGCAGGGCGTCCCCTTCGCCCGCGAGTACGGCGGCCTGCTCGACACCCGCTCCTTCGGCGGCGTCCAGGTGTCCCGGACGTTCTACGCCCGCGGCCAGACGGGCCAGCAGCTCCTGCTCGGCGCCTACCAGGCGCTGAGCCGGCAGATCGCGGCGGGCAACGTCGAGATGCACCCGCGCACCGAGATGCTCGACCTGATCGTCGTCGACGGCCGGGCCCGCGGCATCGTCGCCCGCGACCTGGTCACCGGGAAGATCGACACCTACTTCGCCGACGCCGTCGTCCTCGCCTCCGGCGGCTACGGCAACGTCTTCTACCTGTCGACCAACGCCATGAACTCCAACGCGACGGCCGTGTGGCGGGCCCACCGGCGCGGCGCCTGGTTCGGCAACCCGTGCTTCACCCAGATCCACCCCACGTGCATCCCGCGCACCGGTGACCACCAGTCGAAGCTGACGCTGATGAGCGAGTCGCTGCGCAACGACGGCCGCATCTGGGTGCCCAAGGCCAAGGGCGACACGCGCCCGCCGGGCGAGATCCCCGAGGACGAGCGCGACTACTACCTGGAGCGGATCTACCCGTCGTTCGGCAACCTGGTCCCGCGCGACATCGCCTCGCGCGCCGCCAAGAACGTCTGCGACGAGGGCCGCGGCGTCGGACCGGGCGGCCAGGGCGTCTACCTCGACTTCGCCGACGCCATCGCGCGCATGGGCCGCAAGGCCGTCGAGGCCAAGTACGGCAACCTCTTCGACATGTACCAGCGGATCACCGACGAGGATCCGTACGAGGTGCCGATGCGGATCTACCCCGCCGTGCACTACACGATGGGCGGTCTGTGGGTCGACTACGACCTCCAGACCACCGTGCCCGGGCTGTTCGCGATCGGCGAGGCCAACTTCTCCGACCACGGCGCCAACCGGCTCGGCGCCTCCGCCCTGATGCAGGGCCTCGCCGACGGCTACTTCGTGCTCCCGGCCACCATCAACGACTACCTGGCCCGCAACCCGCACCACGAGGAGGTCACCGACGACCACCCCGTCGTCCAGGAGGCGCTGGCCGAGACCGAGGACCGGCTCAACCTCCTGCTCGCCGTCGACGGGGACCGCACGCCCGACTCCTTCCACCGCGAACTCGGCGAGCTGATGTGGGAGTTCTGCGGCATGGCGCGCACCGACAGCGGCCTGCGCAAGGCCCTGGAGCGCATCCCGCAGATCCGCGAGGAGTTCTGGCGCCGCGTGAAGGTGCCCGGCACCGGCGAGGAGCTCAACCAGTCCCTGGAGAAGGCCAACCGCATCGTCGACTACCTCGAACTCGCCGAGCTGATGTGCCTCGACGCCCTGCACCGCGCCGAGTCCTGCGGCGGCCACTTCCGCGAGGAGTCCCAGACCCCCGACGGGGAGGCCGCCCGCAGGGACGAGGAGTTCTCCTACGCGGCCGCCTGGGAGTTCACCGGCACCGGCACCGCCCCCGTCCTGCACAAGGAAGACCTGGTCTTCGAGTACGTCCACCCCACTCAGCGGAGCTACGCATGAAGCTCACCCTGCGCGTCTGGCGCCAGCGCCACGCCGACGCCGAAGGCCACATGTCCACCTACGAGGTGGACGGCATCTCGCCGGACATGTCGTTCCTGGAGATGCTCGACACCCTCAACGAGGAGCTGATCCTCAAGGGCGAGGAGCCCGTCGCCTTCGACCACGACTGCCGCGAGGGCATCTGCGGCGCCTGCTCGCTCGTCATCAACGGCGACGCGCACGGGCCCGAGCGCACCACCACCTGCCAGCTCCACATGCGGTCCTTCCAGGACGGCGACACCATCGACGTCGAGCCGTGGCGGGCGGCCGCCTTCCCGGTCGTCAAGGACCTGGTCGTCGACCGCTCCGCCTTCGACCGCATCATCCAGGCCGGCGGCTACATCAGCGTCCCCACCGGCTCCGCGCCGGAGGCCCACGCGACGCCCGTGCCCAAGCCGGACGCGGACTCCGCCTTCGAGCACGCCGAGTGCATCGGCTGCGGCGCCTGCGTGGCCGCCTGCCCCAACGGCTCGGCGATGCTGTTCACCTCGGCCAAGGTCAACCACCTGAACGTGCTCCCGCAGGGCGCGCCCGAGCGCGAGACCCGCGTCCTCGACATGGTCGCCCAGATGGACAGCGAGGGCTTCGGCGGCTGCACCCTCACCGGCGAGTGCGCCACCGCCTGCCCCAAGGGCATCCCGCTGCCGTCGATCGCCGCCATGAACAAGGAGTGGCTGCGGGCGACGCGCAAGGTGCGGCGGTAGCGCACCCGCCCGGCGGCGGGTCAGGAGCGGGGCCGGAGGTCCGCCCCGTACACCGTCCGGTAGTCCGGCACCACGAGCCGGGAGGCGGGGCTGACCTCACGGGCCTGGGCGAGGAAGTCGTCCAGGCCCGTGCCGTCCTTGCGGGGCGGCCGGCTCAGCGGCTTCTCGAAGTCGTCCCAGTGCACGGGCACGAGCACGTCCGGGTGGCCGAGCGTCTGCAGCAGGCGCGGCACGTACCGGTACGTCGACGCGCTCGACGCCACGGCCACCATCGCGATGTCCGGCTCAAGACCCGCGAAGGAGCGCTCGTCGAAGTCGCTCGCGCCCATGAAGAGCGCCGACGGCCCGCCGTCCGGCGTCACCTTGAAGGCGAGCGTGTCGCCCTCCGGCAGGTCCGAGATCGTCCGGGGCGCGGCCGCGGGCGGGGCGTTCAGGGTGCCCGGCGCGAAGTAGGAGTATGAGCCGTTGCGGCTGTGCCGGGAGCTCGCGACCTCCACCACGTACCCGTCGAAGTCGAGCACCTCGCCGCCCTTCACGACGGATATCTGCCCGGCGTCGACGCCGAACGAGCGCAGCACCTGGTACGTCGTCTCCGTGCCGATGACCCGGGCCCCCGTCGAACGGGCCAGGTACGGCACGTCGTTGAGGTGGTCCCAGTGGGTGTGCGTGACGCAGACGACCTCGGGCGTACCCGCGTGCTCGCGCACCAGCGCCTTGTCGGTGCGCAGCCGGGTGTCGGGGTCGAAGGAGCCGCTGAACAGCCCGGTGTCGAAGCGGGTGACGTACGGGTCGACGAGCACGGTGGCCGTCCGCGCCCCCCGTGCGAGGTCCATCCGCCACCCCGAGGTGCCGAGCCAGCGGTACGAGACCGAGACCGAGTCCGCGGCCCGGCCGCGCCCGGCCGGGGCGGCGGCGCCCTCGGTGTCCTTCGCGGACGCGGTGGCGGGGATCAGGGGGACGGCCGCCCCGAGGGCGGCGCCGCGCAGGAGGGTACGGCGGCCGGGGGTGGACCGGCGTGTGTGCGTGTTCATGGCGGCAGCAGATCAGGCGACGGGGCGCGACGTCCAAGATCCCCAGCCGGGGCCATCGATATGCGATCCCGTATCACAGCAGGTCAGAGCCGGTTTTTGGAGGTCTCGGCCACGCGCGGATCCTCGGCGTGGGGGGTGTCGGCCACGCGCGGATCCCCGGCGTCGACGCGCTGCCGGGGGGACGGGGACGGGGGTGCGGCGGCCGCGGCGGGGCGCAGGCTGTCGACGGCCAGCCGGGCCGCCGTGCCGATGGCGGCGTCCACCCGCGTGAGGTCCGCGACCATGGCGCGGCTCCGGGCGAACACCGCCACCGCGTACCGGTCCCCCTCGGGCAGCCGCACTACGCCCGCCTCGATGTGCAGGCCCGGCAGTGTGCCGGTCTTCGCGGCGATCCGTACGTCGTCGGGGAACCCGGACGTCAGCCGGTGCCGGAACACCTGGCGCTCCATCAGGGCCCGCACCTGCGCACAGGCCTCGGGCGGGCCCGCCTCGTCCCGCCAGATCAGGTCGAGCAGCCGCGTCACGTCGCGGGGCGTGCTCGCGTTGGCGCGCCGCGGGTCGAGGACGCCGAGGCGGCGCTTCCGCTCGTCCGGCAGCGCGCGGTAGCGCGCCGCGAACTCCTCCTCGGTCCGCGCGCCGACGTCCGCCAGCATCGACGCGAGGGCCTCCCGCGGCCCGCCCACGATCCTGGTCCGCTCCAGCCCCAGCTCCCGCGCGAGCATCCCCAGCGTGTCGACGCCGACGCGGGACAGCAGGGCGTCGGCCGCGGCGTTGTCGCTCACCGTCAGCGCGAAGTACGCGAGGTCGCGCAGCGAGATCTCCAAGTCGTCCACGCACCCCGCGGTACCCCACCCGCCGAGCCGGTGCTCGTCCGTCACGAGCACCCGCTCCCGCGGATCGAGCTGCCCCGCGACGACCTGCCGGGCGAACTCCAGGACCAGCAGCACCTTGAAGACGGAGGCGAGGGGGACGGGGGTGTCGGCGTCGAGGGCGACTTCGGGGCCACCTCCCTCAGCCCGAGAGGCGGCCCTGCTGGGGGAAGCGTTCCCGCCAGGGGAGGCGGCCCTGCCGGGGGAAGTGCCCTCGCCAGGAAAGGCGGTCCTGCTGGGGGACGTATGCGCGCCAGGGGAGGGGAGGCGTACCGCGTGCAGCGCGCCCTCCGCGCCCGCCCGCGCGAACACCTCTCGTATCCGGTCCTCGACCCGCATCCCGCCCCTCACTTTCCCTCGCCTACGCTCGTCCCGTGGATCTCATGCGGCACCTGCGTATTTTCGTCGTCACCGCGGAGGAGCTGCACTTCAGCCGGGCCGCCGAACTGCTCGGCATGGCGCAGCCGCCGCTCAGCCAGGCCGTGCGCCGCCTGGAGCGGGAGCTCGGCGCCGAACTCTTCGACCGGAGCAACAACCGCCAGGTCAGGCTGACCCCCGCCGGGAGCGTCCTGTACGACGAGGCCCGCGAGCTCCTGGTCCGCGAGGAGCGGCTGCGGTCGCTGGTGCGGCGGGCCGTCGACGGGGACGTCGGTACGCTGCGCGCGGGCGTGCCCGAGGACATCGCCGCGCCCGTGCTGCACGCGCTGCTCGCCGCCTGCGCGGAGGAGGCGCCCGGGCTGCGCGTGGACCTCCAGGAGGTGTCCACGCAGGAACAGCTCCGCCTGCTCGCCTCCGGCGGCCTCGACGTCGGGCTCCTGCACCAGCCGGTGGACGCGACCGGGCTCGCCGTCGGCCCCGAGGTGGCCGTGGAGCTGGGCGTGGTGCTGCCCCGTACGTCGCCGCTCGCGCGGCTACCGGAGGTCGGCCTCGCCGACCTGGCCGGGCACGACCTGGTGCTGTGCCCGCGGGACGCCGCGCCCGGCTGGTACGACGCCACGCTCGACGCGTGCCGCGCCGGCGGCTTCGTCCCGGGGCGGGTGCGGCACGCGCGGAACCCGGAGTTCCTGCTCGGGCTCGTGGCGGCGGGGCAGGGGGTGGCCTTCGAACGGGGCACCGCCGCGCGCAAGGAACCACGGGTGGCCTGGCGGCCGCTGGCGGGGCGGCCGCTGGTGCAGCGGGTCGCTGCGGCGTGGCCCGCGCAGGGGGCGCACGCGGGGGCGGCGCGGTTTGCCCGGGTGGCGGCGGGGGTGCTGGTGCGGGACCGGGTGGCGGTGCCGGGGCCGGCGACGGGTGCGCGGGCCCGGAGCCGCCCCTGGGAAGTGGTGTACGACCCCCCTTGACCCCCGCCACCCCGACCGAGCCCCACCCACCCACCTCGCTTCGCACCGCGCCCCCGATCACCGGACAGCGGCCTATGGGAACAGCAACCGCCTCCACCCTTGATGGCCGACGGAAGGTGAGGGAATGGCCCGGTGCGATGGTGATCAGTGACGAGGGAGGGCCGGTTCGCCATCAGAGGCCGGCGAAAGTGCGGGAGTGCTCGTTGTCCGGCGGGACGTTGGCAGGTCCCGGGAGCGCCGGATCGGGGAGAAGAACAGGATCAGTGCGGCGAGCGGGATCCCCGCTGTCGTGATGGCCATGGCGGTGCGAAGGCCGAGTGCGGTTCCCAGCACGCCGCCGAGCAGTGCTCCGATGGGGATCGCTCCGTAGCTGAGGAATGCTGTGCTCGCGGTGAGACGGCCGAGGAGATCCGGCGGGCAGTAGCGTTGCTGGAAGCTCGCCTTGATGATGTTGCCGGCGACGACACCCGCGGAGACGCTGAAGCCACCTGTCACAAAGAGCAGGATCCCGGCTCCGCCGATGGTCAGCGGGATGAGCAGACCGAGTGTGGGAAGTCCCAGTTCGAACAGCAGTGTTGCGCGGGCCGTGCCGATCCGGTGAGCGACCCGGCGTGCGGCGAACGCCCCGGCTACGCCTCCGGCACTGGTCGCCGCGATGAGTACGCCGACCGTCCCCGGGGTCAGGCCGACGCTCCGGACCAGGAAGACCACTTGGATGGACTGGTATCCCATGAGGGCCAGGTTGGAGGCGGCTCCGAAGAGTGTGAACGTGCGGAACCAGGGGTCGTAGGCGATCAGCCGCAGGCCTTCGCGGACTTCACCGGCCAGTGAAGTGTGGCGGTGTTCGGTTCTGGTGACGCGTGGCTCGCGATGTCGGATGCCTGCGAGGCACAGGAGGGAGACGAGGAATGTCGCGGCGTTGGCGAACATCCCGTTCACCGCACCGGCCAACTGTGCGATCAGGCCGCCGGAACCGAGCCCGGCAATCTGCGCGGCGGACGCGCTGCCGTGCAGTTTGGCGTTGCCCTCGGGCTGGTCATCGGGTTCCAGGATGGTGGGGAGATAGGCGGTGTAGGCGGTCTGGAAGAAGACCGCTGCCGTGCCCGTCAGCAGGGCGACGGCCAGCAGTAGTCCGATACTCAGCCGGCCGGCCCACGCGGCGACCGGGACGCCGGCGAAGGGTACGAGGGAGACCGCGGCGGCGGCCAGCATGACCGGTCTGCGGCGCAGCCGGTCCACCCAGGCACCGACCGGGAGACCGATGATCAGCCAGGGGGCCCAGGCCGCGGCGCTCAGCAGGCCGACCTCGAACGTGCTGGCGTGCAAGGTGGAGACGGCGACCAGCGGCATCGCCACCCCGGTGACGGACGCGCCGAACTTGCCGGCGGTCTCGCCGCACCACAGCAGGCGGAAATCGCGGTGGCGACGCAGGAGGCCACCGCGTATGCCGTGGCTCATGCGGAGCCACGCCCCTTGCGGGGGAACGACTGAAGCTGCACGACGACAGGGAGCGCGTCCGGAGCGGGCTCGGCGTCCGGAGCGGGGGTGTGGCGGGCGATGACAGCCATCAGCTCCGCGTTGAGTGCCTTCAACTGCTTCGGAGTCATCCGCAGGTCACTCCAGTCCGAGACAGTACCGGCGCTCCGCCACGTGTCGTCCCAGTCCTCGCCGATGTAGTTCACGACCCGGCTGAAGTGCTGCTGCAGCAGTTCGTGCAGGTAGACCGACAGCGCGCCCCGGGTGTCGGGATCGTCGCGGAAATCGGCGGTGTTCAGCTCATTGGAGACGTCGACCCTTCTCCACCAGCGCTCGCGTGTCGTGCCCCGTCCGGTCTCCTCCTCGATGAAGCCGTGTTCGGCGAGGTGGCGCAGGTGCCAACTGATGGTGCCGGTGTTCTGCCCGAGGCGTTCGGCGAGCTTGGTGGCGGTAGCGGGGCCGTCCAGGCTGAGCAGTTCGAAGATGTTCATCCGCAGCGGGTGGGCCAGCCCTCGCAGGCTGCGCGCATCGAGGCGCCGGGTGGGCTTGGCGGGCTGTGATGTGCGTTCGGATTCGTCGGACATGCCAACAGCGTAGATTGCAGAGTCTTCTCTGCATAGGAGTCTCTGCAGAGGAGGCTCTGCCAGTGGCAGGCGTCGCTGTCGGACGGGCTTGCTTTCCCCGGCGGGACTTTCGTTGCCGGGGCCGCACGGGTGGGTGGGTGGGAAACTCCGGCGCGGTAGCGGCGGGGTGGCCGGCTGCGGCGAGGGCCGTGGCTCAGGGCAGGGCCGCCGCCAGGTAGGGCGCCGTACGCCCCGCCCGGGCACGGGCAACCCGCTCGGGCGGCCCCGAAGCCACCACGCGGCCCCCCTCCGCCCCACCCCCGGGCCCGAGGTCCACCACCCAGTCCGCCCCGGCCGCCACGGCCATGTCGTGCTCGGCCACCACCACGGAGTGCCCCGCGTCCACCAGCTCGTGCAGCCGCCCCACGAGGAGCTCCACGTCGGCCGGGTGCAGGCCGGTGGTCGGCTCGTCCAGGAGGTAGAGGGTGTGCCCCCGCCGCACCCGCTGCAACTCACCGGCCAGCTTGATGCGCTGCGCCTCACCCCCGGACAGCTCCGTCGCGGGCTGCCCGAGCCGCAGGTAGCCGAGCCCCACGTCCAGCAGCGCCCGCAGGCTCCGCAGCGCTCCCGGTGTGTCGGCGAAGAAGGAGGCCGCGGCCTCGACGGTCAGGTCGAGGACCTCGGCCACGGTCCGCCCGCGGTGGGTGACCTCCAGCGTCTCGGGGTTGTAGCGGGCACCCCGGCAGTCCGGGCAGGGCGCGTACGTACTGGGCAGAAAGAGGAGCTCCACGCTCACGAACCCCTCGCCCTGGCAGGTCTCGCACCGGCCGCCCGGCACGTTGAAGGAGAAGCGGCCGACGCCGTACCCGCGCGCCCGCGCCTCGTCCGTCGCCGCGAACACCTTGCGGACGACGTCGAAGAGCCCGGTGTACGTGGCGAGGTTCGAGCGCGGCGTACGGCCGATGGGCTTCTGGTCCACCCGGACCAGCCGCCCCACGCCCTCCAGGTCCTCCGTGATCTCGCCGATCAGGGTCGACTTGCCGGAGCCGGAGACCCCGGTGACCGCCGTGAACGCGCCGAGGGGGAACTCCACGGACACGTCCCGCAGGTTGTGCCGCGTCACCGGCCCGACCTTCAGCCAGCCGCGCGGTGCCCGGACCTGCCGCGCCGGCGCGGGGGCGCGGCCGAAGAGGTAGCGGGCCGTGGCCGAATCCGGTACGTCCGCCAGCTCGGCCACGGGCCCGCTGTGCAGCACGCGCCCGCCGTGCTCGCCCGCGCCCGGCCCGACGTCCACGAGCCAGTCCGCGTGCCGCATCACGTCCAGGTGGTGCTCGACCACGAAGACCGAGTTGCCCGCGGCCTTGAGCCGGTCGAGGACGCCGAGCAGGGCCTCCGTGTCGGCCGGGTGCAGGCCCGCCGACGGCTCGTCGAGGACGTACACGACGCCGAAGAGCCCGGAGCGCAACTGCGTCGCGAGGCGCAGCCGCTGGAGCTCGCCCGGGGAGAGCGTCGGCGTGGCCCGGTCGGGGGAGAGGTAGCCGAGGCCGAGTTCGACCACGGTGTCGATGCGCGAGAGCAGGTCGGCGGTCAGGACCCGGGCGGTCTCCGACGTTCCGCCCGCGTCCCGCAGGCACGCCGCGAGGTCGGTCAGCGGCAGCGCGGCCAGCTCCGCGATCGTACGGCCCGCGAACGTGACCGCCAGCGCCTCGGGCCGCAGCCTGCTGCCGCCGCACGCCGGGCACGGCTCGCTGGTCAGGAAGCGTTCGGCCTTGGCGCGCAGCGTCGGGCTTTTTGAGTCGGAGAACGTCTTCATGACGTACCGCCGGGCGCTCATGTACGTGCCCTGGTACGGGCGTTGGATACGGTCCGCCTCGCGGACGGGGTGCACCGTCACCACCGGCTGCTCGTCGGTGAAGAGGATCCAGTCCCGCTCGCTCCGCGGCAGTTCGCGCCAGGGCCGGTCGACGTCGTACCCCAGCGCGTCGAGGACGTCCCGGAGGTTCTTGCCCTGCCAGGCGCCCGGCCAGGCCGCGATGGCGCCGTCCCGGATGGACAGCGACGGGTCGGGGACGAGGAGCTCCTCGGTGGTGCGGTGCACCCGGCCGAGGCCGTGGCACTCGGGGCAGGCGCCGGCGGCCGTGTTGGGCGAGAAGGCGTCGGAGTCGAGCCGCTCGGCGCCCGCCGGGTAGTCACCGGCGCGCGAGTACAGCATGCGCAGGGAGTTGGAGAGCGTCGTGACGGTGCCCACCGAGGACCGCGACGTCGGCGCCGCCCTGCGTTGCTGGAGCGAGACGGCGGGCGGAAGGCCCGTGATCTCCCCGACCCGGGGCGCTCCCACCTGGTGGATGAGGCGGCGCGCGTACGGCGCGACCGACTCGAAGTAGCGCCGCTGCGCCTCCGCGTAGATCGTGCCGAAGGCGAGCGAGGACTTCCCGGACCCGGAGACGCCGGTGAAGACGGCGATCACGTCACGCGGGACGTCCACGTCGACGCCGCGCAGGTTGTGCTCGCGGGCTCCCCGGACGCGGACGAACGGATCGTGCTCGTGCTCGTGGTCGTAGCCGTGGGCGCGAGGGCTGGGCATGAGGGGGCTCCGAACGCGACGAGGGGACAAACCCCACGATTCTAGGGCGGGACACACCACGCACCTCAGGCGGGCGCCCCCCCATGGCCCCGACCTCCGGCCCCCGCGCCCCCCGGGCCCCAGCCTCCGGCCCCGCACCCCCGGGCTCCGCGCCCCGGGCCCCGCACCCCCGCCCCGCGTACGCCGTCAGGGACGGTCGGCGCCCCCGGCCCCGGCGAGACCCGCCACGCGCGCCAGGCGCCGGTAGGAGTCGAGCAGGCCCTCGCGGTCGTACGTACTCGTCGTCACCAGGACCTCCTGGGCGCCGCTCTCCTCGACCAGGGCCGTCAGCGCCTCGGCGACCTGCTCCTCCGTGCCGTGGACGTGGCCCTGGAGCCCGGACTCGTACAGGCTCCGCTCCTTGTCGGTCAGCGCGCCGCCCGCCGCGAGCCCCTCGACGCGCTCGGCGGGCGGCAGCGGCGGGAACGTGCCGTGCGTACGCGCGTACGCCATCGACCACGCCTCCGGTACGAGCAGCCGGCGGGCCGCCTCCTCGGTGGCGGCCACGGCGACCGTGCCGGAGACGACCACGTACGGCTCCGGCGCCCAGGCCGACGGCTGGAACGCCGCGCGGTAGCCGTCGACGGCGCGCAGCATCTTCTCGCGCCCCCGCAGGTCGCCGATGACCAGCGGCAGGCCCGCCGCGGCCGCGACGGCCGCGCCCTCTCCGGTGGCCAGGACGAAGGCCGGGACCCGCCGGCCGTCGGCGGGGTAGGCGCGCACGCCCGTGTCCGAGGTCCCGCGGAACCAGCCGAGCAGCTCGGTGAGCTGGGCCGCGAAGTCCTCCGCGGCGTGCTTGTCGCGGCCCAGCGCCTTGCGCACCCCGTCCGTGAACCCGACGGAACGCCCGAGCCCCATGTCGATCCGGCCCGGGAACAGCGCTTCCAGGACGCCGAACTGCTCGGCAACCACGAGCGGCTGATGGTTGGGCAGCATCACGCCGCCCGTGCCCACCGCCTCGGGTCCGTCGTGCCCCTCGCGGGTCCGGGAGCGGTCGAGGACGGAGAACCGCACCTCTCCCCCGTGGGGGCCCGGTATGCCCCGGGGCGTCTGTCCCTGCTGGTCCTGCACGGCTGCTCCGTAAGATCGGGCCCGGACGTCACCCGGATGGCCTCCGCTGCCAGCTCCATGATCCGCCAGGTCGGCGGGGCGGGCAAAGTGATTCCGGTCTCCGCGGTGCCCGGCGCCGTGCACGCCGTCCCGTGGGCCGGGTTACGCCACGTAGGCCGCGGCCATGGGGGAGACGCCGGTGGTGACGAAGTCGTGGATGCCCGCCAGGTAGGCGTCGCGGTCGATCAGCCCGTCGCCGTCGGTGTCGAGGGCGTCGAACGCCGCGTCGGCCGCGGCCCCGGCGTTGCCCGCGGCCGTGCGCAGCCGGACGAAGCCGTCGCGGTCCAGGCGCCCGTCGCCGTCGAGGTCGGCGATGTCGAACAGGGAGCCCAGCGCGGGCCGGCAGGAGCGCTCGAACGCGTCGTGCCCCACCCACGAGCGGTACTCCTCGAAGGTCACCCGTCCGTCGTGGTCGCCGTCCATGTCCTGGAAGACGGCCTCGTGCGCGGCCCGTGACGCGGCGACGACCGGATGGTGGGCGTCCCGGCCCACGGCGGACGCGACGCGCTCGACGCGGCCGAGGTACTCGGCGTGCGTGACGGCGCCGTCGCCGTCGACGTCGAGCATGGCGAAGATGCGGTGCTGCGGTGAGTCCGTCACTGCGGTTCCTCCTGGGTGCGGTGCAGGCGTGGCTTTACCGCCGTCAAGCTACCCAAGAGCTGACAGAGTGAGGCGTAACCGGGCGAGCCGGTCACAGGGATTCGTCCGTGGCTCCTTGTCCGTCAGGAGTGGTCGAAGCCGGTCACGTCGCCGCGCCGCGCTCGCGTGGTGGCCCGCCGGGACCTCGCGCGCTGCCACCCCGGCCCGTCAGGCCCGGTCGTGCCGATGTGTCCGGCGGCGGTAGGCCGCGGCGTTGACCCTGCTGCCGCAGCTCCGCTTCGAGCACCAGCGCCGGGTGCCCGCCCGGGAGCGGTCGAGGAAGAGGCGCGTGCACGGCTCGCCGGCGCAGCGCCGGATGAGCAGGCGGTCGGGCCCTCCGAGCAGGTCGGCGGCGCCCGCCCCGAGGGTGGCCAGCACCTCCCGCACCCCGCCGCGGCGCTCCACCCGGCCCAGGTCCCGCAGCGCGGGGCGTACCGGCGGGTGCGCGGCGGCCCGCCGGACCCGGGCGACGTCCCGCGGGTCGGCGGGTCCGCCCTCGGCGGCGGCCAGCGCCAGCCGGTAGATCGCCTCGCGCAGGGCCCGGGCCGCGGTGAGATCGGCCCGGCTCACCGTCTCCAGCCGGTCGACAAGACCGGCTTCGGCGGCCCACCGGGCGAAGTCCCCGGGCTCGCCCAGGAGTTCTACGGGGCGGGTGGTGCGCCACGCGACGGTGGCGGCGAAGTCGAGGGCCGGGTGGTCGCTGACGAAGAGGAAGCTCACGTCGTGAGTATGGGCGACGGGCACACATGGCGTCATCCCTTGAGGGTATGACGATCGGGTCGGGCCGCACGGGCGGCCGGGCTCCGAGTCCAGGTCTGGAGGCGTGCGGTGGGTACGCAGACGTCAGTGGAGCCGCGCACACGCCCCCGTACGCCGGGGGTGGTGCTCGTCCGGTACATGCAGGTGGCCCTCCTGGTCCGCCTCGCCTCCGAAGGGGCGCGGGTCGCCCTGGTGGTCCTGGCCGTGGACCGCACGGGCAGCGCCGCCTTCGGAGGTGCCCTGGTCGCGGCCCTCCTGGTGCCCGGCCTGGTCGCCGCCCCCCTGGCCGGGGCTCTCGCGGACCGGGTCCGGCGCCGCCGGCTGTTCCACGCCGGCGCCCTGATGGGCCACGGCTTGGGGCTGGCCGCCGTGGCGGGGCTGACCGGCCGGGCGCCCGCCCTGGTCACGCTGGCGGCGGCGGGGGCCGCGGGCTGCTGCACCCCCCTGGTGACCGGCGGCCTGACCAGTCTGCTGGGCGACCTGCTCCCGCCCGCGGCGCTGGGCCGCGCCTTCAGCCTGGACGCCGTCACGTACAACCTGGCGGGCATCGCCGGGCCGGCCCTCGTCTCCGTCCTCGCGACAGCCGTCGGCCCGGCACCCGCCCTCCTGGCACTGGGCGCCGGGGCGCTCACGGGGGGCCTGCTCGTCCTCTCCCTACCCCTGCGCCCCCGGCCCGCGCGGGGCGGCCCCGCGCTGCGCCCCGCCGACGTGAGGGCCGCCGCGGTGCTGCTCGTGCGCGACCCGCCGCTGCGTTCACTCACCTGGGCCAGCGGCCTCGGTCAGCTCGGTGTCGGTGCCCTGCCCGTGGTGTGCGTGCTGCTCGCCGCCCGCTACCAGGCGCCCTGGGCCGCGGGCGGCCTGATGACCGTCATGGCCGTCGGCTCCCTCGCCGGTTCCCTGGCGTACGCCTGGCGGCCCTGGGGCGAGCGGCGCCCCGAACGGACCGTCCTGGCCATGCTGTGCGCGACCGGAGTGCCGCTGGCCGCCGTGTCGTGCACGGGCGGCGCCCTTGCCGCGGCCGTCGGCTTCGCTCTGGCCGGGTGCTGCACCGGCCCCCTCTTCGCCGCCCTGCTGGCCGGACGCGACCGCTACGCGCCCCCGGCCGCACGGACCCAGGTGTTCACCCTGGGGGCGAGCGTCAAGAGCGCCTTCTCCGCGGCCGGGGCCGCGCTCGCGGGGGCCTGCCAGGCCGCCGGGCCCGGCGGTCTCGTCCTCGCGGTGGCCTGCTGTCAGGTCGTGGCGGCAGGGCTTGGCGCTCTCCTGCTGAGGGGGCGCCGGGCGGCCGGGAACGTCCCGACTCCGTAGACACAGGGTGACGTGCCTACGGTGGGAGTGTGGCCGAGCGGGAAGCACGGGCTCGGTGGCTCGCGGCAGGCGGGGTCTCGCGGCACCTCGCCGTGCTGGAGGCGGCCGGGCTCGTCGCGACCAGGCGGGAGGGCCGCTACGAGTACCACGACCTGAACACGGCGCCGCTGCGGCTGATCGTCGAGCGCCGGCTCGTGCCCCGCACCCCCCGGACCGGAGGAGAACACCCCGTGAGAATCCGTATGACCAGCGTCTTCGTCGACGACCAGGCCAAGGCCCTGCACTTCTACACCGAGATCCTCGGCTTCGTGAAGAAGCACGACGTCCCGGTGGGCGAGAAGGACCGCTGGCTGACCGTCGTCTCGCCCGAGGAGCCCGGCGGCACCGAACTCCTCCTGGAGCCCGCCGCCCATCCGGCCGCCAGGACCTACCGCGACACCCTCGTGGCGGACGGCATCCCGCTCGCCCAGTTCGCCGTGGACGACGTGCGCGCGGAGTACGAGCGCCTGCGCGGCCTCGGCGTCCGCTTCACCCAGGAGCCCCTGGAGACCGGCCCCGTGACCACCGCCGTCCTGGACGACACCTGCGGCAACCTCATCCAGATCGCCACGCAGCCGGAGTAGGGCGGCGGCCGCGCGCCGGGCCCGGCGTTCCGCGGTGTGCGCGTGTCCGTGGCGTGCGCGTGTCCCTGGCGGATTCGGGCGGTTGGTTCGCGGAGGGTGGTGACTCGGGGAGGTGGTCCGCGCACCCCCGCGCGGGCACCGCTCCGCTCGCCGGGGGCGAGGCGCCGCCCCCCCCGTACGCCGGTCAGGGGGCGGGGCGGGACGTTGGCTCAGGGAGGCACCATGCCGGGCGCGGACAGGAAAGCAGCAGCCGAGCGGACGGCGGACAAGAAGGTGACCGACAAGAAAGCGGCGGACAAGAAAGCGGTGGACGAGAAAGCGGCGGACGAGAAAGCCGCGGGCAAGGAGGCCGCGGACAAAAAGGCGACGGGCAAGAAGGCGGCGGGCAAGCAGGGGCCCGAGGGGGCCCTGCCCTATGTGCCCGCACGGGGCGGGATCCCGGCTCTGCGCCGCGCCGCCGTGGACTGCCGCGGCTGCCCGTTGTACGCGGACGCCACTCAGACCGTGTTCGGCGCCGGCCCCGCGCCCGCGCGCCTCATGCTGGTCGGCGAGCAGCCCGGCGACCAGGAGGACCGGGCGGGCGAGCCGTTCGTGGGCCCGGCCGGGCGGCTGCTCCACTCGGCGCTGGACAAGGCCGGCATCGACGCGGAGCGGGCCTACGTCACCAACGCCGTCAAGCACTTCAAGTTCGCCCCCGTCGCCGAGGGCCGCAAGCGCCGCATCCACAAGGCGCCGAACCTCGGCGAGCTGACCGCATGCCGCCCCTGGCTCGCGGCCGAGGTGCGGCGCGTGCGGCCCGAGCTGATCGTCGCGCTCGGCGCCACGGCCGGGAAGTCGCTGCTCGGCAACTCCTTCAAGGTGACCGAGGCGCGGGGCGCGCTGCTCTCCCTCGCGCCGGGGACGGACCTGCCGCTGGTGGCCGGGGAGGACGACGGCGACGGCCGGCGCCTTCTGGCCACGGTGCACCCCTCGGCGGTCCTGCGGGCGACCGACCGCGACGAGGCGTTCGACGGCCTCGTGGCCGACCTGCGGGTCGCCTCGGGCTTCCTCGGCTGAAGTGGCCGGGACGACCGGCGCGGCACACCGGGGCGCGGCGCATACTGGACGTACCGGGAGATTGGAGGACCCAATGATCACCGTTGGGCTCATTCTGCTCGTCATCGGCTGGGTGGCCGGTATCTCGATCCTCTGGACGATCGGCCTCATCCTCCTCGTGGTCGGCGCCGTCCTGTGGGTGCTCGGCTCCGTCGGCCACGCGGTGGGTGGCAGGCGGCACTACTGGTGACGCGCGGCGGGAAGGACGCGCACGGCCGGGCGCGGCGGCCAGGCCTCGCGCCCGGCGCCCCGCACGTCACCCCACGCGCCGGAGCGCCTCGGGCGTGAGGTCGGCCAGGGTCGGGTAGCCGTCGACGGCCATGATCAGGTCGGTTTCGGCCAGCAGGGAGCGCAGGACGTGCACGACGCCGTCGGCGCCGCCGAGGGCGAGGCCGTACGCGTAGGGGCGGCCGACGGCGACGGCGGTGGCGCCCAGGGCGAGCGCCTTGACGATGTCGGCGCCGCTGCGGACACCGGAGTCGAACAGGACGGGCAGCCCGTCGGCGGCCGCCACGACGCCGGGCAGCGCGTCGAGCGCGGGCAGCCCGCCGTTGGCCTGCCGTCCGCCGTGGTTGGAGCAGTAGATCCCGTCCGCGCCGCCGTCCCTGGCCCGGCGTACGTCCTCGGGGTGGCACAGGCCCTTGAGGATCAGCGGCAGGTCGGTCAGCGAGCGCAGCCAGGGCAGGTCGTCCCAGGTGAGCGGGTTGCCGAAGACGCGCACCCAGTTCAGGACGGCCTCCTGCGGAGCCTCCTCCGGCGGGCGCTTCACCTGCGCGCGGAAGACCGGGTCGGAGAAGTAGTTGGCGAGGCAGTGCCCGCGCAACTGCGGGAAGTTGGCGGTGCTCAGGTCGCGCGGGCGCCAGCCGGTGACCCAGGTGTCCAGCGTGACGACGATGCCCCGGAACCCGGCGGCCTCCGCCCGGCGCACCAGGCTCTCCGCCAGGTCGCGGTCGGTGGGCGTGTAGAGCTGGAAGTACCCCGGTGTGTCACCGAGCGCGGCCGCGACGTCCTCCATCGGGTCGACCGACAGCGTCGAGGCGATCATCGGCACGCCGGTACGGGCGGCCGCCCGCGCGGCGGCCAGGTCACCGTGGCCGTCCTGGGCGCACAGGCCGAGCACGCCGATGGGTGCCATGAGCACCGGGGAGGGCAGGACCGTCCCGAACAGCTCGACGGACAGGTCGCGTTCGGCCGCGCCGGCGAACACGCGCGGTATGAGGCCCCAGCGTGCGAAGGCGGCCACGTTGGCCCGCTGGGTGTGCTCGTCCCCGGCGCCGCCGGCGACGTACGACCAGACCGAGGGCGGCAGCGCCGCCTCGGCCCGGGCCTCCCACTCCGCGAAGCCCATGGGGAAGCGCGGCGCCACCCCGCCGAGCCCGTCCAGGTAGATCTCGTTCTGGTAGGAACCGAATGCCTGCTCCATGCGCCTGCCCCTCCGCTCCGGGCGCCGTCCCGTGCGGCACCCCGGCGACCAGGGTGCAGGACGGCGCCTTTGGCGCACCACGAGGGCTCACGGCGGTGGAGACGCCAGGGCGCCCCGGCTCAGCCCGCGTCCTCCAGGCGGAAGCCGACCTTCAGGCCCACTTGGTAGTGCTGGATCTCCCCGTTCTCGATGTGGCCGCGCACCTGCGTGACCTCGAACCAGTCCAGGCCGCGCAGCGTCTGCGAGGCGCGGCTGATGCCGTTGCGGATGGCCTGGTCGACGCCCTCGGGGGAGGTGCCGACGATCTCCGTGACCCGGTAGGTGTGGTCGGACATGGGGGAGGTTCTCCTCTCCGCGGCGGTGCGGGTGCCTCCACGGTAGTGCCGCGCGCGGGCGGGGGCCTCCTGACGGCCGGGACGGACGGGGTCACTGGCGCGAGAGGCGCTCTTGACAGATGTGCCGCGCGTGGGGCCGATGTGCCGCGAACCCTTGACCGGATGGCTGGTCCGTACCAAAATCCCGCATACCCGTTCGAGCTCCGCTCTTCCCCACGTCGGGTCCCCTTCCCCCATGCTGTTCTCTGGCAGAAAGTGACCGACGTGACCACGCGCCACAGACGTATCGCCCTTTCCCTCACCCTGTCCTGCGCCGCCACCGCCCTGCTGCCCGGCTGCGACGCCCTGCCCGGCGGGGACGACAAGACCACGGTCACGGTCTGGCTGATGCGCGGCAGCGCCACGGACGCGTTCGTCGAGCGCTTCACCGACGGCTTCGAGAAGCAGCACGGCGACATCGACCTGGACATCCGGATCCACCCGTGGACCGGCATCGGCCCCAAGGTGCAGAAGGCCCTGAAGCGCGACGACGGCCCCGACGTCATCGAGGTCGGCAACACCCAGGTCGCCCAGTACGTCGACGGGGGCGGCCTGGAGGACCTCACCCTGGAGTCCGCGCGCGACCTCGGCATGGACGACTGGCTGCCCGGCCTCGCCGAGCCCGGGCGCTACCGGGGCGCCCAGTACGGGGTGCCGTGGTACGCGGCCAACCGCGTGGTCCTCTACAACAAGGACCTGTTCGCCCGGGCCGGGATCGAGCCGCCCAAGACCCGCGAGCAGTGGCTCGCCGCCACGCAGCGCCTCAATACCGGCGGCAATCAGGGCATCTACCTCGCCGGCCAGGACTGGTACACGCTCGCCGGGTTCGTCTGGGACGAGGGCGGCGACCTCGCCAAGGAGAAGGAGGGCATGTGGAAGGGCGCCCTCGACACCCCGGCGGCGCTGCGCGGGATGGAGTTCTACCAGCGGCTCCAGGAGCTCGGCAACGGGCCGGAGGACGCGGACGAGGAACACCCGCCGCAGGCCGGCGTGTTCGCCAAGGGCGACGTCGCGCAGATGATCGCGGTGCCCGGCACCGCCCGTGCCATCGAGGCGAAGAACCCCCGCCTCAAGGGGAAGATCGGCTACTTTCCGGTCCCCGGCAAGACCGCCCGCAAGCCGGGCGCGGTCTTCACCGGCGGCTCCGACCTCGTCGTGCGCGGGGGGACGAAGGACCGCAAGGCGGCCGTCGAGGTCGTACGGGCCCTCGCGGGCGACAAGTGGCAGAAGGACCTGGCGCGGACGATGAACTACGTGCCGAACAAGACGACGCTTGCGCCCGCCGTCTCCGGCAACCCCGCGGTGGCCGCGATGGCGGCCGGCGCCGCGCGCGGCCGGGCGACGCCCGCCTCGCCCCGCTGGGCCCTGGTCGAGGCCGACAACCCCATCAAGGCGTACATGACGAAGGTGCTCACCGGAGGCGACCCCGCCGCCGAGGCCAAGGCCGCCTCACGCCGCATCACCGAGACCCTGGACGACCACGGCCGCTGAGCCGCCGGGGCGGGGGCCCGCCGACGGCGGACCCCCTGTCCCGCGCTCGGGGCCGCGGCCTTCAGGACGCCGTGCTCAGGGACAGCGCGAACCGGCCGCGCTCGTCCGTCCACCACTGCGTCAGCTCAAGGCCGGCGGCCGCCAGTTCGGCGCGGACGCCGTCCTCGCGGAACTTCGCGGACACCTCCGTCCGCAGGTCCTCGCCGCGGTCGAAGTGGACCGCGAGGTCCAGCGCGGGGATCTTCACCGTCTGCGCGAGCCGGGACCGCAGCCGCATCTCGATCCACTCCTGGTCGCGGTCCCAGACCGCGACGTGGGCGAACGCCTCGGGGTCGAAGTCCGCGCCCAGCTCGCGGTTGACGACCCGCAGGACGTTCTTGTTGAACGCCGCCGTCACTCCGGCCGCGTCGTCGTACGCGGACACGAGGACCGACGCGTCCTTGACCAGGTCCGTGCCGAGGAGCAGCGCGTCGCCGGGGGACAGCAGGCCGCGCACCGAGGCGAGGAACGCGGCGCGCTCGTCGGGCAGCAGGTTGCCGACGGTGCCGCCGAGGAACGCCACCAGGCGCGGCCCCGGCGTCTTTGGGAGCGCCAGGCCCCGGGTGAAGTCGGCGACGAGCGCGTGCACGCGCAGGCCGGGGCGGTCGGCGAGCAGCGAGTTCGCCGCGCCGGTCAGCGCCGACTCGCTGACGTCCACCGGCACGTACGTGTCCAGGTCCGGCAGCGCGTCGAGGAGGTGGCGGGTCTTGTCGGAGGAGCCGGAGCCCAGCTCGATGAGCGTGCGGGCGCCGGTGACCTCGGCGATCCGGGCGGCCCGGGCGACGAGGATCTCCCGCTCGGCGCGCGTCGGGTAGTACTCGGGCAGCGTGGTGATCTCGTCGAACAGGACGCTGCCGCGCGCGTCGTAGAACCACTTCGGCGGCAGCGTCTTCGGGGTGCGGGTCAGGCCGTGCAGGACGTCGGCGCGCAGCGCGGCGCCGGTGGCGTCCTCGGGCAGAGTGCGGGTCAGCGAGAACGGGCTCACGCGGGTGGCTCCTTGAGCGGGGTGAGGAGAACGTCGGTGCGGTCGGCGACCAGCAGGGCGCGGTCGGGCGCCGCGCGCCAGCGCGGGTCGTCGTCGTAGGGCTCGGAGGCCACCACGGTGCGGCGGCCGGGCTCGGTCAGGTACCAGAGGGTGTCGCCCCAGGCGGTCGCGGCGATGCCGTCGCCGTCGGTGAGCAGGAAGTTCAGCCGGGAGCCCGGCGCCGCCGCGGCGACCTCCTGGACGACGTCCGCGAGCGCCTGGCCGGGGCTCTCGCCGCGTGTGAGGCGCGCCAGGACCAGCCGCCACACCAGGGCCGAGTCGCAGCGCGCCTCCAGGGCGAGCAGGTCGGCGGGCGGCAGCGCCCCGGCGAGGTCCGCCAGCGAGCCGGGCCAGCCCGTGACGGCGCCGTTGTGGCTGAACAGCCAGCGGCCCCCGGCGAACGGCGCCGCCGCGGCCTCCCCGTCCGCGCCCGCCGCGGTGGCGTCGCGCACGGCGGCGAGCACCGCCCGGGAGCGCACCACGCGCGCGAGGTCCGCGAACGACAGGTCGGCCCAGATCGGCCCGGCCCTGCGGTAGCGCGCGGGCACCGGGTCGCCGTCGGCGTACCAGCCCACGCCGAAGCCGTCGGCGTTGACGGTGCCGTACCGCTGTCTGCGGGGCGCCCACGACTGCCGGAACAGGCTGTGCGGGGGCGCCACCAGCAGCGCGCCGAGCGGCTCGGCATCGCCCACGTAGGCGAAGTGACGGCACATCAGGCGACTCCCGCCGCCGACTCGGCGGCCGTGGCGTCGCGCGCCGTGCGGAAGCCGGAGAAGATCTGCCGCCGCACCGGGTGGTCCCAGTTGCGGAAGGTGCCCCGGCAGGCGACGGCGTCCACGGAGAACGCGCCGCCGCGCAGCACCTTGTAGTCGCCGCCGAAGAACACCTCGGAGTACTCGCGGTAGGGGAAGGCGACGAAGCCCGGGTAGGGCAGGAAGTCGCTCGCCGTCCACTCCCACACGTCGCCCATCAACTGGCGTATCCCGAGC
Source organism: Streptomyces sp. CC224B (assembly GCF_030010595.1). Taxonomy (NCBI): domain Bacteria; kingdom Bacillati; phylum Actinomycetota; class Actinomycetes; order Kitasatosporales; family Streptomycetaceae; genus Streptomyces; species Streptomyces sp. CC224B. The sequence continues at coordinate 28,440 of NZ_JASCXL010000084.1, forward strand.
GGCGACGCGCCCCGCGGATAGCTGCCCGCGGGCGCCGGGCGCAGATGGCGCTGGCCCAGGTTCGCGTGCCGGGGCGTGGGGTCCTCGTCGCCCCACGGGTAGCGGGCCGAGCGGTCCTCGCCGGGCCGGTGGCGCGCGGCCTTCTCCCACTCCGCCTCCGTGGGCAGGCGCCGCCCCGCCCAGCGCGCGTACGCGTCGGCCTCGTACCAGCTCACGTGCACCACCGGCTCGTCGGCGGGCGCCGGCTCGACGTGGCCGAAGCGCCGCCGCAGCCACTGCCCGCCCTCGCGGCGCCAGAACAGCGGGGCCGTGATGCCGTGGGCGCGCACCATCTCCCAGCCGCGCTCGTGCCACCAGCGCGGCTCGTCGTAGCCGCCGTCCTCGACGAAACGCTGGTACGCGGCGTTCGTCACCGGCGTGGTGTCGAGGAAGAACGGCGCCACCAGGCGCCGGTGGGCGGGGCGCTCGTTGTCCAGCGCCCACGGCTCGGTGGACGTGCCCATCGTGAACGGGCCGCCGGGGACCAGGACTTCCGACGGACCGTCGTACGCCGGGACGGGGTCGGGGTCCGGGGCGGTGAGCGCCGGGGCGCCCCTGCGGAGCTGATGGGTGATCAGCATGGTTTCGTCGTGCTGCTGTTCGTGCTGGGCGATCATCCCGAAGGCGAACCCGGCGTCGGTCAGGCCGTCGCGGGCGGGTGCCCCGGCGTGCGCGAACGGCGTGCCCGGGGTGAACGGGGCGCTCTCCAGTACGTCGAGCGCCCGGCCGCGCACCTCGGCGGCGTAGCGGCGGGCCTCGGCGGGCGGCAGCAGCGGCAGGGAGGGCCGGGCGGCACGCGGGTGCTCGAAGGCGTCGTACAGGGAGTCGATCTCGGGCCGCAGCGCGTCACGGCCGCCGACCGCGCGCAGCAGCCACTGCTCCTCCTGGTTGCTTATGTGGGCGAGGTCCCACACCAGCGGCGACATCAGCGGCGAGTGCTGAGCGGTCAGGTCGGCGTCGTCGACGCAGGAGGTGAGCAGCGCGGTGCGCTCCCGCGCGGCGACCAGCGCGGCCCGCGCACGCCGCCGCAGCGCCTCGGGGTCGGGGGCCGCCTCGTGCGGCTCGGTCCGGTGCGGGGCGGGGGCCGTTCCGCCGTGGGTGCGGGCCGCTCCGCCCGGGGTGCGGTCCGCCTCGTACGGGGTTCGGGCCGTGGAGCCGGTCGTCACAGTACGTCCTTCCCGGGGGTGAGCGCCCCTCGTGCGTCGAGTGCGTCGAGCAGGTCGTCGGCGGGGCAGCGCCCGCGCGCGACGTACCGGTCGGCGTGCGCGGCGACCGCGGCCGTCACCTCGGGGGAGGCGCCGAGCCGGGGCAGCGCGTCCAGGGCGGCGGCGAAGCAGGCCTGAGCCGCCTCGCGCAGCTCCGGGTCCGTCAGGCCGTGGCGCGCCGCGTCCCGCCACAGGGCGTTGTGCGGCGCCGGTGCCGCCCCGGCCCGCTCGGCCAGCGGCTTGACGGTGCGGTAGGCGGTCTCGGAGGCCTGCGCGTCGTCGAACAGCGCGGTCGTCACCGCCAGCGGCACCACCCAGCCGTCCTCGCCGGGCTGCGCGTCGACCATGCGCAGCTCCAGGTGCCCGCGCGGCCTGACCGGCGGGAACAGCGTGGTCAGGTGGTAGGCGAGGTCGGCGCGGGTGGGCGGCCGGGGCAGCCCCGAGCGCACCCAGGAGCGGAAACTCAGCCCCTCGGGCACCAGCCACGGCGCCCCGTCCGAGGCGTCGGAGGCGTCGGCGGCTCCGGTGGTCCCGGCGGCCTCGGCGTCCCGCGTACGGACGCACATCACCGGCGCGTCCAGGGCGTGCCGGGCCCAGGCCGTCCGCGGCTCGTCGTCGAGCGCGGGCGCGCCCGACCTGCCGGGGTCGATGCCCGCCCAGACGGCCTGCCGCGTGGAGCGCCAGCCGGTGGCGCGGCCGTCCTGCACCGGCGAGTTGGCGAAGGCCGCCACCAGGACCGGCCCCAGCAGGTGCGCGAGCCGCCAGCGGCGCGCGAAGCCGAGCGGGCCCGGCTCCTCGTACCCGGCGTCCAGGCAGATCTGCACGGACGCGGTGGAGCACATCATGCGGCGCCCGGCCTCGCCCGTGCGGTCGAACCACGACTCCATGGCGTCGTAACGCGGCTCGCGCAGTACGCGCGTGGGGGCGCGCCAGGGGTCGGCGCCGAGGCCGGTGAGGGTCAGATCCAGGGGACTCAGAGCGTCACGGACGAGGGCCACATCGGCGGCGACGGCGGAGACGCAGTCCGTGAGCGAGGGGGCGGGCAGCGAGCTGAGCTCCAGCTGACCGCCGGGTTCCACGGTGACCGCCGAGTGCGGTGCTCGGGTCCGCAGCACCGCGCGGGCGGCCTCGACGCGGGCGGACGTGACGGGAAGGCGCGGGGAACGCCGGTCGTGGACGAGCCACTCCAGCTCGACACCCACGGTGGCGGGCGGCCCTGTCTTGAAGCAGATGCCGCGCACCAGGGCCTCGACCTCGGCCTCGGTCACGGCGTCACCGAGGGGCGCGTGACGGTGCGTACAGTCTCCCTCTGGCATGCCGGGAACCTCCTGTTCCGGTACGGCGGGAACACGGCCCGGCGGTGGCCGGGCCCGGACGGCGCCGATGAACAGCGCTCGTAACACCCAAGACGGTCCCGGTATTTCGCACAAGACGGCCGCCGGTGGCCGGGAAATGCCGTTGCGGTGAACGACCGGCGCGCCCCACCATCTGTTCATGCACCACACGGGGGATTTTTTCCGACGCACCACTGCCCTGCCCATCCCGCACAGGATGGCCGAAACGGCACACCTGACCCAGGGGAAGCGATGAGCGCCCGGCTGCGCGGCATCGCGCAGGAGACGGCGGCGATCGTCGCCGCGGGCGGCTACACCGCCCCGGACGGGCGGTACGTCCGCCTCGCCGACCAGGTGGCCGCCGCCCGCGCCGGCACCCGGGTCCACGGCCCCGGGCCGGTCGCCGTTCCCGACGGTGTGGAGCCGCGCGCCGCGGGCCCGACGCTCATCGAGGTCACGGGGGAGTCCAGCCTGGAGGCGGCCCGCCGCCTGGTCGCCGACGGCGCGGACCCGGTGGCCGTGCTGAACTTCGCCTCCGCCCGCAACCCGGGCGGCGGCTTCCTCAACGGCGCCCAGGCCCAGGAGGAGGCGCTGTGCCGCGCCTCCGCGCTGTACGCCTGCCTGCTCGAGGCGCGGGCGTACTACGACCACCACCGCGCCCAGCGCGACCCGTTCTACAGCGACCGCGTCGTGCACAGCCCGGCCGTGCCCGTCTTCCGCGACGACCGCGGCGCGCTCCTGGACGTCCCGTACGAGGCGGGGTTCCTCACCTCGCCCGCGCCGAACGCCGGGGTGATCCGGCGGCGCGCCCCCGAGCGGGCCGCCGAGGTGCCCGGGGCCCTCGCCGTCCGGGCCGAGCGCGTCCTGGAGACGGCCGCGGCCTGCGGCTACCGCCGCCTGGTGCTCGGCGCCTGGGGCTGCGGGGTCTTCCAGAACGACCCGGCGCAGGTCGCGGAGGCCTTCCGGGCACTGCTCAGCACGGGCGGACGGTTCGCGGGGCACTTCGCACACGTGGTGTTCGGCGTCCTGGACCGCACGAAGGGCGCGACGACGCGCGGGGCGTTCGAGAAGGCGTTCGCGCGGGGGGACGACGCGTGGCGGGGCCGGGAGGCGCGCGCGTAGGCGCGACGAGGCGCGGGGCTTTCGAGGAGGGGTCGGGGTAGGCGGGACGACGGGTGCCGCGCTCGGGGAGGCATGCGCGCGGGCGCGGCGGGCGCGGCCGGGGAGCGGGGGCCACCGGAGAGGGCGTCAGCTTTCGGGGTGCTCGATCCGGTACTGCTCCGCCAGCTCCTCGAAGAGCCCGTCCGTGGCCTCGCCCAGCGTGACCGGGTGCGCCTCGCCCACGAACGCCCGTACGCGGTCGGCCACTTCCGCGGCCTTCGCGGCGCTCGCGAAGATGCCGAGCACCAGCGCGTCGTCGCCGAGGGTGAGGCCCCACGGCACCTCGCAGGGCCCGTCGTGGTCCTCGACCGGGCACAACAGCCGCGTGACGGGCTCCTGGAGCGCGAGCGCCGTGTCCGTGTCGGCGCATCCGTGGATGTGGATCTCGTAGAGCTGCACGGACCGGACGGTAGACGGCGCTCCCGCGCGGCGCACCGCAATTTCCCGGCCGCCCCTCGGGCGGCCCCGCCCCGGTGCGCCCCGGTCAGGGCGTCGCGGGCGTGCCCGCCAGCGGTTCGGGCCAGTAGCGGTGCCAGCGCCGGTCGTCCTCCAACTGCGCGGCGAGCGAGATGAGCAGGGGCTCGCCGCCCTCGGGGCCCAGGAGCTGGGCTCCGACGGGCAGGCCGCCCGCGACGCGGCCCGCGGGCACGTTCACGCCCGGCCAGCCGAGCACGTTCCACGGCCACGCGTACGGGCACGCCGCGATCATCGCCTGGTCGGTGCGCCAGCCGTTGAGCTTCGCGAGGGTCCCGACGGGCGGCGGCGGGGTCGCCGTGGTGGGCGCGAGCACCACGTCGTACGTGTCGAAGACGGCGCCCACCCGGCGGTGCAGGGTCGCCTCCGCCCGGCGCGACAGGCGCAGCGGCGCCCCGCCGAGGAGCCGGCCGAGGCGCGCGGCCTCCTTGGTGCGCGGGTCGAGGAGCGAGGGGTCGGGCACCTGGCGCACCCAGTCGGCGATGCCCGCCGTGGCCCGGGGGACGAAGGCCAGGCCGATCTGCCCGTAGCGCGGGTCGGCCTCCTCCACGTCGTGCCCGAGCGCGGCCAGGCGGTTGGCGAGGTCGACCACCTTCGTCCGCACCAGCGGGTGCAGCCGCTTGGGCGTGCCCGTGAACGGCGTGCGCAGCGAGAGCGCGATCCGCAGTTTGCCCGGCTCGCGCGTCGCGGCCTCGGCGGCGCGGATCGGGGGCGGCCGGTGCGGGTCGTCCTCGTGGTTGCCGCCGGCGGCGTCGAGGAGCAGCGCGGCGTCGGCGACGGTGCGGGCGAGCGGGCCGTTCACGGTGATGCCGTTGAACGCCTCCGGCCACGGCCAGGTGGAGATGCGCCCGCGCTGCGGCTTGATGCCGACGAGGTGCGTCCAGGCGGCCGGGATCCGCACCGAACCCGCCCCGTCCGAGCCGAGGGCCGCCGGTACGAGGCCCGCGGCGACGGCCGCGGCGGAACCGCCCGACGAACCGCCCGGCGTGTGCCCGGTGTTCCACGGATTGCGGGTGTCACCGAAGGCGGGGCCCTCGGTGAACGGCCACTGCCCCAGCTCGGACGTGTTGGTCTTGCCGACGATCACCGCGCCCGCCGCCCGCAGCCTGTGCACCGCCTCTGCGTCCCGCGCCGTGGGCGGGAAGTCGCCGGGGCAGCCGAACGCCGTGGGCTCGCCCGCCACGTCGGTGTCGTCCTTCACCGCCACGGGCACCCCGAGCAGCGGGGCGCGGACGCCCGCCGCCAACTGCCGGTCGGCGGCGTCCGCCTCGGCGAGCGCCGCCTCGGCGCGCACCACGCGGAAGGCGTTGAGCACGGGCTGCGTCGCCCGGATCCGGGCGAGCGCCCGCTCGGTCAGCTCCCGCGCGGACACCTCACCGGCGGCGAGCGCACGGGCGGCCTCCGCGAGGCCTTCGGAACGATCGGCGGTCATCTTGCGGCACCTTCACTTCGAACGACGGTCGGCGAACGGTCAGTGGGTGGTGAGGGGACGGGGGACGGCGGGCGACGGCAGCGGGCGCCCCCGGAGCGTCGGCGCCACGAGGGGTGGCACGGGTCGCGCGCGGGGAGCCGCACGCCGCCTGCCGCGCCGCGCCCGCACACGCCCGCACCACACCCCCGCTCGCGCCACCCTCACCTACCGCACGGTAGCTTCCGGTCGGGCAACGCGGTATCGGTTGGCGGGAGTTCGCCTCCGTCCGCCGCGCGCGGGGCCGTGCCGTGGCGGCGCGCGTACGCGGCGTGTGCCGCCTCCGCCGGGCCGCGCGTGCGCGGGCACCGGCGCGTATGACACACCGCGCCACCAGCCACGACGGTGTGCGCGGCCGTGCCCCGTCCCCTGCCCGGCAGCGCCCCCGCGCCCGCCTGGGTGCGCCCCGGGGCGGTCTGGAAGGATTGCCCTCGTCATGGTGCAGATACCGAAGCAGCAGCCCGCGCCGGGCCCGGCGCCGGACGCGCCGAGCCCGCCATCCGACCCCGAACTGCGGGACGCCCCGCACCCCGTGCCGACCAGTGCCGACGTCGCCCGCCTCGCGGGTGTCTCCCGCGCGACCGTCAGCTACGTCTTGAACAACACCAGTGCCGTGCGGATCAGCGAGCCCACGCGCCGCCGCGTCCTGGAGGCCGCCAAGGAGCTCGGGTACGTCCCGCACGCCGCCGCCCGCAGCCTGCGCGCCGGACACACCCGCATGGTGCTCATGCCCACGCCGCAGATCCCCGTGGGCCCGCTCTTCAGCCAGTTCTTCAGCGAGTTGCAGTGGGCGCTCAGCCGGTTCGACTACACCGTCGTGCAGTACGGCAGCCTCGGCCTGACCGGTGAGGAGGCCGCCCGCGCCTGGGCCGAGCTGCGGCCGGTCGCGGTCCTCGCGCCCGACGCGACCGCGCTCGGCGCCCGCGGCGTGGCCGTGCTCAAGCGCTCCGGCGCCAAGGCGGTCTTCACGCTCGGCCCGCAGCGCGCCGAGGGCGCGCACGCGCTGCTCATGGACCAGCGCCTGGTCGGCCGCAGCGCGGTGGAGCACCTGCTGGCCCGCGGCCGCCGCCGCATAGGGGTCGTCGTGCCCGAGGAACCGGGCCTGGAGCCCTTCGCCCGGCCGCGCCTGGACGGGGCCCGCGCCGCCGTCCGCGGGGCGGGCGCCGCCGAGGTGACCGAACTGCCCCTCGGCTACGGCGAGGACTCCGCCGCCCGGCTCGCCGCCCGCTGGCGGCCGCTCGGCCTCGACGCGGTGTACGCGTACAACGACGAGTACGCGATGCTGCTGATGCGCGCCCTGCAGGACGAGGGCATACGGGTCCCGGACGAGACCGCCGTCGTCGGTGCCGACGACCTGATGCTGGGGCGGCTGCTGCGGCCGCGCCTGAGCAGCGTGCGCATCGAACTGCCCTCAGGCCGCGGCCTCGCGGAACTCGTCCACCGCGTGGTGCGGGAGCCGGGCACCCGGCCCGAGGTGCACGACGTGCTCGGCGCGAGCGTGGTGCACCGCGAGTCGAGCTGACCCCGGCCGCCGGGGGCCTACGCCTGGTCCCGCTCCTTGGCCTGCTGCTCCGCGACCGACTTGCGGACCTCGTCCATGTCCAGCTTGCGCGCCTGCCCGATCACGTCCTCCAGGGCGGCCTCCGGCAGCGCGCCCGGCTGCGCGAACACCGCCACCTGGTCGCGGACGATCATCAGCGTGGGGATCGACTGGATGCCGAACGCGGCGGCGAGCTCGGGCTGCGCCTCCGTGTCCACCTTGCCGAAGACCAGGTCCGGGTTGTCCTCCGCGGCCTTCTCGTACACCGGTGCGAACTGGCGGCACGGACCGCACCAGGACGCCCAGAAGTCGATCAGCACGAAGTCGTTCTCCGTCATCGTCTGGTCGAAGTTTTCCTTCGTGAGCTCCACGGTCGTGCTCATGATGAGTCTCTCTTCCTGGTGGGGGCGAAGCCGTCCTGCACAACGGCCATGACGATGGCCGTATTCCGCGCGCGTACCCATGTGGCCCCGGCGCACACATGCCCCCAGACTGTCCCCATGACGCCAACCTCGAACGCCGCGGCCGCCTCACCCGCCACGGACACCAGCACGTACGACGTCGTGGTCCTCGGGGCCGGACCGGTGGGGGAGAACGTCGCCGACCGGGTCCGCGCCGCGGGCCTCAGCGCGGCGATCGTGGAGAGCGAACTCGTCGGCGGCGAGTGCTCGTACTGGGCCTGCATGCCCAGCAAGGCACTGCTGCGCCCCGTCGTGGCCCGCGCCGACGCCCGCCGCGTGCCCGGCCTGCGCCACCTCGTCGAGGGCCCCCTGGACGCGGCCGCCGTCCTCGCGCACCGCGACGACTACGCCTCCCACTGGAAGGACGACGGCCAGGCGGGCTGGCTCGACTCGATCGGCGTGGACCTGTTCCGCGGCGTGGGCCGCCTCGCGGGCACCCGCCGGGTGACCGTCACCGCCCCCGACGGCACCGTGCGGGAGCTGGCGGCCCGGCACGCCGTCGCCGTCTGCACCGGCAGCCGCGCCGTCGTCCCCGACCTGCCCGGCGCCGCCGACGCCAAGCCGTGGACCAGCCGCGAGGCGACCAGCGCCGACCACGTGCCCGAGCGGCTGATCGTGGTCGGCGGCGGCGTGGTCGGCGTCGAGATGGCCACGGCCTGGCAGGCCCTCGGCTCCCACGTGACCCTGCTGGTACGCGGGGCCGTGCTGCCCAGGATGGAGCCGTTCGCCGGGGAACTCGTCGCCGACGCGCTGCGCGAGGCGGGCGCGGAGGTGCGTACGGACACCTCCGTGACGGCGGTGCACCGGCAGAACGGCACCGTCACCGTCGAACTCGACGGCGGCGACCGGATCGGCGCCGACGAGATCCTCTTCGCCACCGGCCGCGCCCCGCGCACCGACGACCTCGGCCTGGACACCGTCGGCCTGGAACCGGGCGCGTGGCTGTCCGTGGACGAGAGCTGCCGGGTGACCGGCAGCGACTGGCTGTACGCCGTCGGCGACGTGAACCGCCGCGCGCTCCTGACCCACCAGGGCAAGTACCAGGCGCGGGTCGCGGGCGCCGCGATCGCCGCTCGCGCGCAGGGCGTCCCCCTGCTCGAGACCGACCGCTGGGGCGCCCACAGCGCCACCGCCGACCACGACGCGGTCCCGCAGGTCGTCTTCACCGACCCGGAGGTGGCGTCGGCCGGCCTGACCCTCGCCGCCGCCGAGGCCGCGGGCCGCCGCGTCCGCGCCGTCGACTACGACCTCGCGAACGTGGCCGGGTCGGGCCTGTACGCCGACGGCTACCGGGGCCGCGCCCGCATGGTCGTCGACCTGGACCGGGAGGTCCTGCTCGGCGTCACCTTCGCCGGTCCCGGCGTCGGCGAGCTCCTCCACTCGGCCACCGTCGCCGTCGCGGGCGAGGTGCCGATCGACCGCCTGTGGCACGCGGTCCCGGCGTACCCGACCATCAGCGAGGTGTGGCTGCGCCTGCTGGAGACGTACCGGGGCTGAACGCCCGCCCGGGACAGGCCCGATGGCGACGCCGTCGGGCCTCCCCGTGGTGATGTCCGCGCGGATAAGGTGGCCTGCCGGGGCGGCGGCGCCCCGGCGCGGGACTCCGAGGAGAGCGGGGGCACGGTGGATCCCATTTCGCTGGGCATGGCGACGGCGACCCTGGCGGCGGTGGGGTCCGGGATGGCCAACGAGGCGGGCAGGCAGCTCTACACCCTCGTCGGCGGCCTGTTCGGGGCCGGCACCCGCGCCCCGGACCGGACCGCGGGGCTCACCGCGCTCGCCCCCGAACTCGCCGAGGCCGCCCGCCACGACCCCGTGGTGGCCGCCCGCCTCGCCGAGCTGGGCCGCCTCGCGGAGCTGTCGCTGCCCGGCCCCGCGACCCTGGCGGTGTCCCAACCGCCGCCGCCGGTACGGACGTTCGTCGACCGCCAGGAGCCGCTGCGGCGCCTGCGGCGCGAAGCGGCCCGCAAGCACGACGGACGCCCCCGCCGGGTCCTGCTGCACGGCCCCGAGGGCGTCGGCACCACCGGCCTCGCCGTGCAGTTCGGCGCGGGGGAGGAGCACCGCTTCCCCGACGGACGGCTGTACGTCGACCTCGCCTCGGGGCCCGGCGGCGCGCCCCTCGACGCCGAGACCGCCCTGCGCACGGCCCTGACCGGGCTCGGCGTCGCCGACCGGGACGTCCCGCCGGGGCCGCGGGAGCGGGCCGCGCTGTTCGCCCGCCTCCTCACCGGACGGCGGCTCCTCGTCATCCTCGACCACGCCCACTCCGCCGCCCAGGTCGGCCCCCTCCTCGCGTCGTCGCCCGGCGTCCTCACCCTGGTCGTCGCCCACCGGCGCCTGACCGGCCTCGACGCCGAGACCGTCGAGGTCGCGCCGCTCACCCGCCGCCACGCCCGGGAGCTGCTCACCAGGGCGGCCGGCAAGGAGGCGGTGGACCGGCTCGGCCCGGCGCTGCCGGCCACGCTGGCGCGGTGCGCCGGATCCCCGTACGCCCTGTGGGCCACCGCCGCGCACGTCGCCGACGGCGGCCGCGACCCCGCGAGGACGCCCGTGCCCGCCGCCCCCCACCCCGACGAGGCGCTGCTGGACGGCCTCTACGACGACCTGGAGCCGGACCTGGCCCGCGTCCACCGGCGCGGCGCGCTGTGGCCCTGGCACACGGTGACCGCGGGCCCCGTGGCCGCCGCGGCCGGCCTCGACGAGACCACTGCCGCGGCCCTCCTGGACCGCCTCGTCGAGCGCAGGCTCCTGGACCAGCCGGAGCCGGGCCGCTACCGCTACCGGCCTTCGGTACGCCGCCACGCCGAGCGGAGGGCCGGGCGCGAGGACGGCGTCGCGGGCTGCGCCCGGGCCGTGGAGCGGACGCTCCAGTGGTACCTGCGCTTCGCCGTGGCGGCCGACCTGGACGCGCTGCCCCAGCGCTGGCACCTGGGAGCGGCCTACGCCCGGGCCGCCCCGGGCACGTACCCGGACCCGGGCGCGGCCCTCGCCGCGCTGCTCGCCGAGCGCGGCAACCTCGTCCAGGCGGTCCTCGCCGCCCGGGAGTACGGCTTCGGGGACATGGCCTGCTCGCTGGCGGAGGCGCTGTGGACCGTCCTGCTCAAGGCCGGCCATCACGAGGAGCTGCTGCCCGCGCTGCGGGCCGCGGCACAGGCCGCCGACACAATCTGCCCGGGCACCCGGATGGCGGGGCGCCTGCACACCTACCTGGCCTCCGCCCTCATCGAGACGCTCGCCTTCGACGAGGCCGAGCGCGAGGCCGCCGCCGCGCTGGAGGCCGAGCGCCGGGCGGAGCACCTGCGGGGCCAGGCGACGGCGGTGGAGACCCTCGGCCGCGTCCAGCTCGCGCGGTGGGCGTTCCGGGAGGCCGACGAGCTGTTCGCCGAGGCCGGGCGCATCGCCGACCGCATCGGCCCAGACGACGACGGCTTCGCCGACCTGCCCCGCGTCCGCGCCCTGCTCCAGCGCTTCCGGGGCCGGGCCCAGCGGGGCATCGCCCTGCGCGACAACCTGCCCCTGGACGAGGCGGAGGGGCGGCTGCGGGAGGCGATGCGCTTCTTCGACGCCACCGGTGAGGCGTACAACGGCGCCCGCGCCCGCACCGACCTCGCCGAGCTGTACGTCCTCAGCGGCCGCCGCGAAGCCGCCCTGCCGCTCATCGACCGGGCCCTGGAGACGCTGACGGGCGAGAACGCCCACCAGCACGTGGCGTACCTGCGGGCACTGCGCGACGGACACGCCGCCGGCCCGCCGGAGCCGCGGGACTGACCCGCCGCGCCCGCAGGGGGGAGGCCCGGGCCCGGGGGGGGGGGGGGGGGGGGGGGGGGGGGGGGGGGGCGGGCGCGGGACCGCGGGGGGGGGGGGCGGGGGGGGCGGCGCGGCGCCGGGGGGCCGGCCGGGCGCGGCCGGGGGCGGGGGGGCC
>NZ_JASCXL010000085.1:0-39760 GCF_030010595.1 Streptomyces sp. CC224B
GGGGGGGGGGGCGGGCCCGGGCGCGGCGGGCCCGGGCGCGCGGGCCGGGCACGTCGGGCCGGACCACCGGGCGCGGGTCGGTCTTCTCACGCTGGTGATCCCTGCCCGGGAGCGGCCCCGACCGGGTGCCCGGGCCGTACGACGTCACCTGCCCGGACGCGCCCATGGGCCGTCTGGCGGAGGCGGACGTGCCGGAGCGGCCCGTTCCGGCGGGCGCCACCGCGGGGAATGCGGACGGCGGACGGCGGACGGCGGTGGCGTGATCCCGCCCCTCATTTCCCCCTCGGAGAAAATTGCCGTGAGTTCGGCTCAACCCGGGCGCCGGTACGGGCGTCGAACCCCCGCCGCCGCGCTCCGGCAGACGTTGTCCGCACCGGTGCGCGGCATTCCGCGGGCGCCGCGCGCGGAACCTCCACGCACGGGGGGATATGCCGAACGCGGCCCGGCTGTCTTGTCGACCAGACACCTTGCGCGGGCGGACGGGAAAAGGGCTCGGGAAGCCGCCGCGCTCCCGGTACCGGGACAGGCCAAATGCCGTGTGCCGGAAGGAAGTTGTGATCGTCAGGAAGGGCGCTGCGGCCCCGCGGGTGAGCGTCGCCGGTTCTTTTCCCGGGCTGCGGGGCAGCGTTAAGGTCGCGTAAAGGGAACGGGGCCCGGCGACACGGACGGAGGAATGACAGGAACCCCGCGTTCCCGCCCCTCGGGACAATGTGTTCCCGCCTGCCGGGAACTGCCGGAACACCCCAGGGAAGTGTCGCGACAAGGCGCCGGGACATACTCCGACCGGCTCCCCTTGTTTTCCCTGCCGTCCTTGCCTGCCCTGTTCTCCGGTTCCGCTTGATTTCCCTCGCTTCCCTTGTTTCCGTTGCTTTCCCGCCCGGTCGTGGCGCCGCGTTCGCGGCGCCCTCGGCACCGGTGACCGGCCCGGCGCGGCCGCCGCGCCCTTCCGTACCGGGACCGCCGTACGCACGGGACACCCCCGCGCGCCGGTCCCGCCTGCCCTTCACCCGGTCCGAGCCGGGCTGTCCCCCGTTCGGTACCGATGACGGACTTCTGATCCAGGGAGTTTTCTGTGACCCACCTTCATGCGACGCCCACCGACGGCACGGAGGCCGCGGGGGTGACCGTCGCCGCGGCCTTCGCTGCCCGGGCGGCCGCCCGCCCCCGGGCCGTCGCCGTCGTCGGCGGCGACGAGGAGCTGACGTACGGCCGGCTCGACGAGCGGGCCGACCGGCTGGCACGGGTGCTGCGTGCGCGGGGGGTGACCGAGGAGTCGGTCGTCGCGGTGGCACTCGACCGCTCGGTGCCGTACGTCGTGACGGTCCTCGCGGTGCTCAAGGCGGGCGGCGCCTACCTGCCGCTCGACCCCGGATACCCCGCGCGGCGGCTCGCGTTCATGCTGCGGGACGCCGCGCCCGCCGTCGTGGTGACCGACACGGCCACCGCCGCGGAGCTGCCGGACAGCGACCACCCGCGCCTCCTCCTGGACGCCCCGGACACCGCCGCGGCGCTGGCGTCCGCCCCGCCGGGACCGCCGCCGGGAGCGGACGACCGGCCCGGACGGCTCTGCCACGTCATCTACACCTCCGGCTCCACCGGCACCCCCAAGGGCGTGGCCGTCACCCACGAGGACGTCCTCGCGATGGCCGCCGACCACCGGCTGGCGGGCGACGCGCGCACCGCGTTCCTGCTCCAGGCCCCGCCGGCCTTCGACGGCTCCACCTTCGAGCTGTGGCCGACGCTGCTGCGCGGCGGCACCGTCGTGGTGGCCCCGCCCGGCGTCCCGGACGCGGAGGAGACGGCCAAGCTCGTCTCCCGGCACGGGCTCACCGGCGTCTTCCTGTCCGCGGGCGTGTTCCGTGTGGTGGCCGACGAGCGGCCGGACGCCTTCACCGGACTGCGGGAGGTGTGGCTCGGCGGCGACGTCGTGTCCCCGGAGGCGGTACGCCGGGTCCTGCGCGCCTGCCCCGGGGTGACGGTGTACGACGCGTACGGACCCACCGAGGCCACCTGCTTCGTGAGCTGCCACGCCGTCGCCTCGGCCGACGAGGTGACCGGGCCCGTGCCGATCGGCTCGCCCCGCGACGGCACCCGGCTGTACGTCCTCGACGCCGGGCTGCGCCCGGTCGCGCCGGGCACCCCCGGCGAGCTGTACGCGGCCGGGCCGGGCCTGACCCGCGGCTACCTGGGCCGCCGCGGCCTGACCGCCGAGCGGTTCGTGGCCTGCCCCTTCGACGGCGCGGGCACGCGCATGTACCGCACCGGCGACATCGTGGCCTGGAACGCCGACGGCCACCTGGAGTTCCGCGAGCGCGCCGACGACCAGGTGAAGATCCGCGGCTTCCGCGTCGAGCCCGGCGAGATCGAGGACGCCCTGGAGGCGCACCGCCAGGTGGCCCACGCGGTGGTCGTCCCGCGCGACCTGCCCGGCGGCCGCGGCCGGCAGCTGGTGGCGTACACCGTGCGGGCCAGGGACGAGACGTTCGCCGCCCGGCGGGGCGGCGGCACCGGCCACTTCACCCTCGACTCCGGCGTCGCCCCCGGCGAGCTGCGGGCCCACCTCGCGCAGCGGCTGCCCCCGTACATGATCCCGGCCGCGTTCGTGGCGCTCGACGAGCTGCCGCTGACGGCGACCGGCAAGGTGGACCGGGCGGCCCTGCCCGACCCGGAGTTCCACGGGGCGGACTACCGGGCCCCGCGCGACGCCCGCGAGGAGTGCCTGGCCGCGCTCTTCGCCGAGGTCCTCGGCACCGAGCGGGTCGGCGTCGACGACGACTTCTTCGCCATCGGCGGCGACAGCATCCAGTCCATCCAGGTCGCCACCCGCGCCCGCGCCCGGGGCCTCGCGGTCAGCGCCCGCGACGTGTTCGCACACCGCACCGTCGCCGCCCTGGCCCAGGCCGCGACCACGGCCGGGGACGGCACCGCCCCCGTCCTGGAGGAGCTGGACGGCGGCGGCACCGGCTTCCTGCCGCACCTGCCCGTCACCCGCTGGGTGCGCGGCTGGGGCCCCGGCTTCGACCGGTTCTCCCAGGCCATGGTCCTGGAGCTGCCCGAGGGCATCGACCGCGCGGGGCTCGCGGCGACGCTCGGCGCGGTCGTCGACCACCACGACCTGCTGCGCGCCCGCCTGGTCCCGGCGGGCGCCGGGGCGGACACCGACGGCCTGGTCGTCGCGCCCGCCGGGACGGTGGACGCGGACGCGCTGTTACGCCGGGTCGCGTACGACGGCCCCTGGGAGGCCGGGACGACGGACGGACCCGCTGCCGCTCCCGCCGATCTCACCGCCGGTCGCGCCGGGGAACCCGCTGCCGCTCCCGCCCAGGCCCCCGCCGACGGTCACCCCGATGAGCCCGCCGCCGCTCCCGCCGGCCACCCCGCCGACGCCTGGCGCGACCTGCTCCTCGCCGAACTGGACGCCGCCACCGCCCGCCTGGACCCCGCGGGCGGCGTGATGGCGCAGTTCGTCTGGTTCGACGCGGGCGAGGGCCGCGCCGGGCGGCTCCTCGCCGTCCTGCACCACGTCGTCGTCGACGGCGTCTCCTGGCGGATCCTCATGCCGGACCTGGCCCGCGCCTGGCAGCGCGTCCGGGCGGGCGAGGCCCCCGACCTGCCGCCGGTCGGCACCTCCGTGCGCCGCTGGGCCCACGCCCTGGTGGCGGAGGCGCACCGCCCCGGGCGGACCGCGGAACTGGAGCTGTGGCGCTCCGTCGTGACGGGCCCCGACCCGGTCATCGGCGCGCGCCGCCTGGACCCGGCGGTGGACGTCGTCTCCACCCTGTCCCGCGTCCGCGTCCAGCTCCCGGCCCGGGTCACCGAGACCCTCCTGACGCGACTGCCCGCGGCGTTCCGCGGCGGCGTCAACGACGGCCTCCTCACCGCCCTCGCGATGGCGGTGGCCAAGTGGCGCGCGGCGCGCGGCGTGAGCGAGCCGTCCGCGCTGATCCGCCTGGAGGGCCACGGCCGCGAGGAGGCGGCCGCCCCCGGCGCGGACCTGTCCCGCACCGTCGGCTGGTTCACCAGCGTCTTCCCGGTCCGCCTGGACGTGTCGGGGGCCGACCTCGACGACGCCTTCGCGGGCGGCCCCGCCGCCGGGGCCCTCGTCAAGGCCGTCAAGGAGCAGCTCCTCGCCCTGCCCGACAAGGGCATCGGCTACGGCCTGCTGCGCCACCTCAACCCCGAGACGGCCGCCGTCCTGGCACCGCACCCCGTCGGGCAGATCGGCTTCAACTACCTGGGCCGGTTCTCCGCGGGCGCCGACATGCCCCCCGAGCTGCGCGGCCTCGGCTTCACCCAGGACCCCGGCGTGGCGGAGCTGGCCGAGCTGGACGCCGGGCAGGACCCGCGCATGCCGGCCCCCGCCGAGCTGGACATCAACGCCCACGTCACCGACACCCCCGAGGGCCCCCGCCTCGGCGCCCTGTTCACCGCGCCGGAGGGCGTCCTTCCGGCCGCCGCGGTGCAGGAGTTGGCCGACCTGTGGTGCCGGGCGCTGGAAGGCCTGGCCCGGCACGCCGAGCGGCCCGGCGCGGGCGGCCCGACCCCGTCCGACGTGCCGCTGGTCGCGGTCGGCCAGGACGACCTCGACGCCTGGCGGGAGCACCACCCGGGCCTGACCGACGTCTGGCCGGTCTCCCCCCTCCAGGCGGGCCTGCTCTTCCACTCCACGATGGCGTACGAGGCCGGGGCCGGCTTCGACGCCTACCTGTGCCAGTACACGCTGCACCTCACCGGCCCGGTGGACGCCGACCGGCTGCGCGCCGCCGCCCAGGCCCTCCTGGACCGCCACCCCGCTCTGCGCGCCGGGTTCGTCCCCGGCCCCGGCGGCGACCTGGTCCAGCTCGTCGTGGACTGCGCCCTGCCGTGGACGCGGCGGGACCTCGGCGCGCTCGGCGAGGCGGAGCGCGACGCCGCGGTGGAGGAGTTCCTGGCGCACGACCTCACCGTGCTCTTCGACCCGGCCGAGCCGCCCCTGCTGCGCACGGCCCTGCTCACCCTCGCCCCCGACCGGCACGAGCTGGTCCTGACGGCCCACCACGTCCTGCTCGACGGCTGGTCCCTGCCGCTGCTGGTCCAGGACCTGCTGCGCCTGTACGCCGCCGGCGGCGACGCCTCCGCGCTGCCCCGGGCCCGCGGCTACCGCGACTACCTGGCCTGGCTCGCCCGGCAGGACGCGGGGGAGGCGGCCCGGGTGTGGCGGGAGGAGCTGGCGGGGGTGGAGGAGCCCACGCTGCTGTTCCCCGAGGCCGGGTCCGACGCCGACAGCACCGGCATCGGCCTGGCCGACGTCCCCCTGCCCGCCGCGCGCGCCCGGGAGCTCACCCGCCGCGCCACCGAGCTGGGCGTCACCCTCAACACACTGGTGCAGGGCGCCTGGGGCATCCTCCTCGGCAGCCTGACGGGACGCCACGACGTCCTGTTCGCGGCCCCCTCATCGGGGCGGCCGCCGGCCCTCGCGGGCGTCGAGTCGATCGTCGGGATGTTCCTCAACTCCCCGCCGGTACGCGTCCGCTACGCACCCGGCGACACCCTCGCCCAGGTCCTCACCCGCCTCCAGGAACGGCAGGCGGCGCTGCTCGACCACCATCACCACAGCCTCGCCGACATCCAGCGCGCCGCCGGGCTGCCGACGCTGTTCGACACGGCCATCGGCTTCGAGTCCTTCCCGCTGGACCGCGCGGCCGTCGCGGAGGCCAGCGCCGCGGCCGGGTTCACGGTCACCGGGCTGCGCTCGTTCACCGCCAGCCACTATCCGGTGACCCTGTTCGTCTACCCGGACGGCCCGCACCTGCGGCTGGCCGTCCACTACCAGCGCCACGTCCTCGACCAGGCCGCGGCCGACGAGCTCGCCGCCCGGCTCGCGCACGTCCTCGGGCACCTCGCCGAGAGCCCCGACGCCCGGGTGAGCGAGGTCGGGGTGCTCGACGCCGCCGAACGCACCCGCGTCCTGGAGGAGTTCAACGCCACCGTCCGCGAGCGCCCCGCCACGACCGTCACCGAACTCTTCGCCCGGCACGCCGCCGACACCCCCGACGCCCCGGCGCTCACGGACACCGACGGCACCACCCTGACCTACGGGCAGCTCGACCGCCGCACCAACCGGCTCGCCCACCTCCTGCGCGAGCGCGGCGTGGGCCGGGACGCGGTCGTCGCCGTGGCCCTGCCCCGCTCCGCCGCGTACGTCGTCACCGTCCTCGCGGTCCTCAAGGCGGGCGGCGCCTACCTGCCGCTCGACTCCGCGTACCCGGCGGCACGCCTGGAGTTCATGCTGCGCGACGCCGCGCCCGCCGCCCTGGTGACCGACGCGGGGACGGCCGCCGCCCTGCCCGCGGCCGACTGCCCCCGCCTCGTCCTGGACGACCCGGCGACCCGGGCCGCCCTCGCGGCCGCCCCGGACCAGGAGCCGCCCCCGTCCTGGCGGGGCCACCCGGACCAGCTCGCCTACCTGATGTACACCTCCGGCTCCACCGGCACGCCCAAGGGGGTCGGCGTCACCCACCGCGGCGTGACCGGGCTCGCCACGGACCGCCGCCAGGACCCCGAGGTGTACCGGCGGGTCCCGCTGCACTGCGCGCAGTCCTTCGACGCCTCCACCTACGAACTGTGGGTGCCCCTCCTCAACGGCGGCGCGATCGTCGTCGTCCCGCCCGGCCGCCTCGACGTCGCCACGCTCTCCCGGCTGACCGCGGAGCACGAGCTGACCGGGGTGATGTTCTCCTCGGGCCTGTTCCGGGTGGTCGCCGAGGAGCAGCCCGAGGCGTTCACCGGGGTCCGCGAGGTGTGGGCGGGCGGGGACGTGGTGCCCCCGTCCACGGTGGAGCGGCTCCTCGCCACCTGCCCCGGCATCAGGTTCGTCAACGCCTTCGGCCCCACCGAGGCCACCATGGCCGTCTCCGTCCACGTCATGGCGGGCCCCGAGGACATCGGGCCCGTGGTGGCCATCGGCCGCCCCCTGGACAACACCCGGCTGTACGTCCTCGACGCGGCGCTGCGGCCGGTCCCGCCAGGGACGCCGGGGGAGCTGTACGCCGCCGGGGAGCGCCTGGCCCGCGGCTACCGGGGCCGCCACGCCCTGACCGCCGAGCGGTTCGTCGCCGACCCGTTCGGCCCGCCCGGCACCCGCATGTACCGCACCGGCGACGTGGCCGCCTGGACCCGCGAGGGCCTCCTGCACTTCCGGGGCCGCGTCGACGACCAGGTCAAGCTCCGCGGGTACCGCATCGAGCCCGGCGAGGTGCAGGCCGCCCTGGTGCGCCACGAGGGCGTGGCGCAGGCCTTGGTCGTGCCGCGCGAGGCGCCCTCCGGGCGGGGCAAGCAGCTCGTGGCGTACGTCGTCCCGGTACGGCCCGGGGGCCCCGGCCCGGCCCTGACGGTGGCGGCGCTGCGCGCCTTCGCCGCGGAGGCCCTGCCCGACTTCATGGTCCCGGCGGCCTTCGTCCTCCTCGACGCGCTGCCGCTGAACGCCAACGGCAAGACCGACCTGGGCGCCCTGCCCGCCCCCGAGTCCGCCGCGGCCGACTACGTCCCGCCCGCCACCCCGCAGGAGCGGCAGCTCTGCGAGCTGGTCGCGCAGGTGCTCTCCGTCGAGCGGGTCGGCATGAGCGACGACTTCTTCGAGCTGGGCGGCGACTCGCTGCTCGCGACGCGGCTCACCAGCCGCATCAGCAACGAGATGGGGGTACGGGTGCCGCTCCGCGCCGTCTTCGAGGCGGAGGGCATCGCGGGGCTGGCCCGCACGGTGGCTGCCGCGCCGCGGGATACCGCCCCGAAGCTGCGGCGGATGGCCTCCGGCGGGTGAGGGGGGCCTGCGGCTGAGGCCTGGTTCGGGCGGGCCTTTCCCACCCGCCCGCCCATGGCCACCCCGGCGGGAGCGCTGCCGCTGGGCGTTCGGGTGCCCGCCGCTACCGCGGCGGGTGCTTTCCCGCCCACCCACCCATGACCAGCCGGCTTCGTGGGTGGGGCTTTTGCCGGGCGGCATCCTGAGGGACGCCACCGCGTGGTGGGCGTGGCACCGGGGCGGTACGTCAGCGAGCCACCCCGGCGACGAACGCCCGCCACGCCGCCGCGCCTATGACCACGGCGGGCCCGTGGGGATCCTTGCTGTCCCGGACGGGAACGACACCGTCGCCACCGTCCGCGACCTCGACGCAGTCGCCGCCGTGCGCGTCGCTGTACGTGCTTTTGCGCCAGCGAGCAGTGCTTAGGTCGAACTCGCGCATCGTCTGAAGTCCTCAGCCGCCGACTCGATGAGAGGCAGGGACGCCTCCGGCGACAACGCGGCGGCCCTCAGGAGATCGTAGGTCGTCGTAACGCGCTTCACCACTGACGGTTCGTCCAGCAAAGTCCCTGAAAGCTGGCTCTCTGTATAGACAGTTGGCGGGGCGTCGTCGAACTCCATGAGCTTCATCATGTGACCCATGGCGGACACTGCTCCGGACGCGAACGGCAGGACTTGCACCTGGACCTTTCGCTCACGCACGAGCGTCGCGATGTGTTGGAGCTGCTTGGCCATGGCGGCCGCACCGCCCACGGGAGCACGTAGTACGGACTCCTGCAGAATCGCCCAGTACACGGGCCTGGTGGCGTCCTTGAGGATTCGGCCCCTGTCCAGCCGGGCTCGCACCTTGTCCTCGACGTACTCCTCGGTGGCGAACGGGTTGCCCGCCCACATCATCGCCCGAGCGTACTCGGGCGTCTGGAGCAGCCCCGGGACGATCGTCGGGGCGAACTCGCTGATCCTCGTCGCCAGGCGCTCCAGTTCCACCACGGCCTGGAACCACGCCGCGAAGGGGGAGTCCTTGATCAGTTTGAGCCACAGTCGTTCGAAAAAGCCCTCGGTTTGCAGGACTTCGTCGATCCGCTGGGCCACGTCCAACTGCGGCTTGCGAATCGCCTGTTCGAATTGGCCGATGTAGCCGCCGGAGACAAAAACGCGGGCCCCCAGCTCCACTTGGGTGAGGCCCGCGTTCTCGCGCCGTCGCTTTAACTCCGCGCCGAAGAACTCCCAGGCTGCCTGGCGCGACCCATGGGCACCTTTGGCCATGGATAACTCCCCTCCTCTGCCCCGCGGTTGTAGAGCACAGACTCCTGCCAACTGTAGACGCGTTGCGTCACCGTAAGGATACGAAGCGTGAAATTCGACGGTGAAGGGGAGTCACGTGACGGCGAAAAAGGCCGCCGGCGAGACGCACTCGGCGGCATGTGTGCAAGAGGCGGAGGACACGGTGAAGGAATTGCGTGCGGCCTTGCGGAGGGCGGGGATCTCGCTGCCGTCCCTACGGGTGGACCCGGTGACCGTGGCGCGGCAGGCGCCGTGCCCGCTGGTGGACCTGGGGCGCTGCTCCGTGGAGGCCGCGGCGCGGCTCGCCGCCTGTCTGCCGGGTGAGGGGGCGCACCCATGAGGCTCCCCATCGGGACGTACGCGGTGGACACCCGGACCGGCCGGGTGGGCAAGGTGATGGGCCACGAGGGCCCGTACGTGCAGCTCCGGCCGTACGGGGGCGGCCGGGAGTGGGACTGCGCGCCCGAGGTGCTGCGTACGGCGACGACGGCGGAGCGGCTGCGCGCGGCGACGGCGTACGCGAACGCGCGCAGCAGGGGGGAGGTGCCTTGACTGCGGGGCTCAGCCGGGGGGTACGGCGGGCGGCGGCCGGGGGCGATCTCGGCCACCGCCGCGCGCGACGCGGTGGGGACCGGCTCGGGCATCGGGATCAGCGGGCCGTCGGGGAGCGGGATCGCAGGGCCTCCGGTGCGGATGCGGGCGGCGCTCGTGCGCTACCGGCTCGCGGCGGGGGAGGGGCCCGCCCGTGATCCCGCGCAGGGTCCGGGCCGCACCCCCCGGGCCGCCCACCGCCCCGCCCCGGGCGGGACCGGGGCGGGCCCCGGGGCGCCACCCCGGGCGGCCCCGGCCTCACCCGCCCCAAGGCCCCCGGCCAGAATTCCGTACGGGACAATGGGTCCATGAGCCTGTTCCGTGACGACGGTGTCGTGCTGCGCACCCAGAAGCTGGGGGAGGCGGACCGCATCATCACGCTGCTCACGCGCGGGCACGGGCGGGTGCGGGCCGTCGCCCGCGGGGTGCGCAGGACCAAGTCGAAGTTCGGGGCCAGGCTGGAGCCGTTCTCGCACGTGGACGTGCAGTTCTTCGCGCGGGGCTCCGAGCTGATCGGGCGGGGGCTGCCGCTGTGCACGCAGAGCGAGACCATCGCTCCGTACGGTGGCGGCATCGTGACCGACTACGCCCGGTACACCGCCGGGACGGCGATGCTGGAGACGGCGGAACGGTTCACCGACCACGAGGGCGAGCCCGCCGTGCAGCAGTACCTGCTGCTCGTCGGCGGCCTGCGCACGCTCGCCCGCGGCGAGCACGCCCCGCACCTCGTCCTGGACGCCTTCCTGCTGCGCTCGCTCGCCGTGAACGGCTACGCGCCCAGCTTCGACGCCTGCGCCAAATGCGGCATGCCGGGACCCAACCGCTTCTTCTCGGTCGCCGCGGGCGGCTCGATTTGCGCGGACTGCCGGGTGCCGGGCAGCGTCGTACCGTCGGCGGAGACCCTCACGCACCTCGCGGCGCTCCTCACCGGTGACTGGCAGACGGCCGACGCCTGCGAGCCCCGGCACGCGCGGGAGGGCAGCGGGCTCGTATCGGCGTACCTGCACTGGCACTTGGAGCGCGGGCTGCGCTCGCTCCGCTACGTGGAGAAGTAGGACGTGACGCAGCACAGGCGCGGCACGACGGCGCGCGGCCCGCGGAAGAATCGCTGAGAACTGGAGTAGTCCCTTATGGCACGACGCGGAATCCTCGGACGGTCCCGCCGTGAGTACACGCCGCCCGAGCCGCACCCGTCGGGCGCGCGGCCGCCGAAGATCCCCGGCGAGCTGGTGCCGCAGCACGTCGCCGTCGTCATGGACGGCAACGGCCGGTGGGCCAAGGAGCGGGGCCTGCCGCGCACCGAGGGCCACAAGGTGGGGGCCGAGCGGGTCCTGGACGTCCTCCAGGGGGCCATCGAGATGGGCGTCGGGAACATCTCCCTGTACGCCTTCTCCACCGAGAACTGGAAGCGCTCGCCCGACGAGGTGCGCTTCCTGATGAACTTCAACCGGGACTTCATCCGCAAGACCCGTGACCAGCTCGACGAGCTGGGCGTGCGCGTGCGCTGGGTGGGCCGCATGCCCAAGCTGTGGAAGTCCGTCGCCAAGGAGCTCCAGATCGCCCAGGAGCAGACCAAGGACAACGACCGGCTCACCCTGTACTTCTGCATGAACTACGGCGGCCGCGCCGAGATCGCCGACGCCGCCAAGGCCCTCGCCGAGGACGTGCGCGCCGGGCGCCTGGACCCGTCGAAGGTCACCGAGAAGACCCTCGCCAAGTACCTGTACTACCCGGACATGCCGGACGTGGACCTGTTCCTGCGCCCCAGCGGCGAGCAGCGCACCTCCAACTACCTGATCTGGCAGAGCGCGTACGCCGAGATGGTCTTCCAGGACGTCCTGTGGCCGGACTTCGACCGCCGCGACCTGTGGCGCGCCTGCCTGGAGTACGCCTCCCGCGACCGCCGCTTCGGCGGCGCCATCCCGAACGAGGAGCAGCTCAAGAAGGGCTAGCGCGGCGTACGACGAGGGCCCGCACCACCGGCTCGGCGGGTGCGGGCCCTCGCGTACGCGTACGGCTCCTGGCCGGTACTACTTCTTGGCGCAGTCCACGCAGGTGCCGAAGATCTCGACGGTGTGCGCCACGTTCACATAGCCGTGCTCGGCCGCGATGGCCTCCGCCCACTTCTCCACGGCCGGGCCCTCCACCTCCACGGCCTTGCCGCAGACGCGGCAGACCAGGTGGTGGTGGTGATCACCGGTCGAGCAGCGGCGGTAGACCGCCTCGCCGTCGTTCGTGCGCAGCACGTCGACCTCGCCCGCGTCGGCGAGGGACTGGAGCGTGCGGTAGACCGTCGTCAGCCCGACGGAGTCGCCGCGGTGCTTGAGCATGTCGTGCAGCTCCTGCGCGCTGCGGAACTCGTCCACCTCGTCGAGGGCCGCCGCCACCGCGGCTCGTTGCCGGGTGGCCCGGCCTCGCACGGGCGGTCCCGCCGTCGTCACAGATGCCTCCTCAGCGCTCGTCCGCACAGCAGTCACAGGTCGGATCTCGCCCGGCCATTGTGCCAGGTCGCCCCATGAGCCTGGCCAGAGCGCTCTCGGACAGTGATCCGCCGTGGTCCGGACCACGCGTGATCGTGGCCCGGAGGATCACTGCCCCGTCCGTGGCCTCCTCAGACCTTGACCTCGTCCGCGGTGCCTCGCGCGCCCGGCACGTCCGCCGTGCACGCCGCCCCGTCGCGCGCCAGCGCCCGCGCCCTGCGGCGGGCCAGCGGCGCGGCCAGGACCGTCAGCACGACGAACACCCCGATCGTCAGGAGCACGATCGTCGCCCCGGGCGGCACGTCCTGGTAGTACGAGGTGACGGTGCCGCCGAGCGTCACGCCGACGCCGATGGCCACCGCGATCGCGAACGTCGCCGCGAACCCCCGGGTGAGCTGCTGCGCCGCCGCCACCGGCACCACCATCAGCGCCGACACCAGCAGCAGGCCCACGACGCGCATCGCCACGGTCACCGTGATCGCCGCCGTGACCGCCGTCAGGAGGTTCAGGGCGCGCACCGGCAGGCCCGTGACCCGCGCGAACTCCTCGTCCTGGCTGACCGCGAACAACTGGCGGCGCAGCCCGACCGTGACCAGGACCACGAACGCGGCGAGCAGGCAGATCGCCGCCACGTCGTCCTCGGACACCGTCGACAGCGAGCCGAACAGGTACGAGCTGAGGTTCGCGTTCGAACCGCCCGGCGCGAGGTTGATGAACATCACGCCGCCCGCCATGCCGCCGTAGAACAGCATCGCGAGGGCGATGTCGCCGCGCGTGCGGCCGTACCAGCGGATCAGTTCCATGATCACGGCACCGGCGACCGCCACCGCCGTCGCCATCCACACCGGGGACGTGGAGAGCAGGAAGCCGAGGCCCACGCCCGTCATCGCCACGTGGCCGATTCCGTCTCCCATGAGGGCCTGGCGGCGCTGCACCAGGTAGATGCCGACGGCCGGCGCGGTGATGCCGACGAGGACGGCGGCGAGCAGCGCCCGCTGCATGAACGCGTAGTTCAGGATTTCCATCGCCGGTCCCTCAGGTCAGCAGGCCGGTGCGGACGGGGGCCGCGTCGGCGTCGTGCGGGTGTACGTGGTCGTGGCCGGGCAGCGCGTGCTGGCCCACGGCCTTCGGCGGCGGGCCGTCGTGCAGCACGCAGCCGTCACGCAGCACGACCGCGCGGTCGATCAGCGGCTCCAGGGGGCCGAGCTCGTGCAGCACGAGCAGGACGGAGGTGCCGCGCTCCACCTGCGCGCGCAGGGTGGCGGCGAGCACCTCCTGGCTGGCCAGGTCCACGCCCGCCATCGGCTCGTCCATGATCAACAGGTCGGGCTCGGAGACCAGGGCGCGGGCGATGAGCACCCGCTGGTGCTGGCCGCCCGACAGCGCGTTCACCGAGTCCTTGGCCCGGTCCGCCAGGCCGACCTGCTCCAGGGCGTCCCGGACGGCCTCCCGGTCCGCCTTGCGCAGCACGCCGAAGCGCGTACGCGACAGGCGGCCCGACGCCACGACCTCCGTGACCGTCGCGGGCACGCCGCCCGCCGCCGTCGTGCGCTGCGGGACGTAGCCGACGCGCGCCCAGTCGCGGAAGCGGCGGCGCGGCGTACCGAAGATCTCTATCTCGCCGCCGGTCACCGGCACCTGGCCGATGACCGAGCGGACGGCCGTGGACTTGCCCGAGCCGTTCGCGCCGAGCAGCGCGACGACCTCGCCCGCGCCGACCGTCAGGTCGATGCCGCGCAGCACCGGGCGGGCGCCCAGCTCGGCGGTCACCCCGCGCAGGGATATGACGGGCTCTCCCGTGGCCTCCGTGGCGCTCCTCCCGCCGGCCGTCCTGCCGGTGGTCCTGCCGGTCGTCCTGTCGGTCTTCTTGGCGTCACCCATGCCGTGCCCCTTTCCGGAGGGGGTCCTCGCGCCGCTGTCCGTCACGCCGCGCCGGGTCTGCCGCGCCGTGCCTGCCGCGTCGGTCACTTGGCACCGAGCGCCGTGCGCAGGGCCTTCAGGTTCGACCGCATGACCTGGACGTAGTCGTCGCCCCGGGACTTCTCGGTGATGCCCTCGACCGGGTCGAGCACGTCCGTCTTCAGCTTCGCGTCGTTCGCGAGGGTCTTCGCGGTCTTGTCGCTGACGAGGGTCTCGTGGAACACCGTGGTCACGCCGTCGGCCTCGGCCATCTTCTGCAGCGCCTTGACGCGGTTCGCGCTCGGCTCGCCCTCCGGGTCCAGGCCGGTGATGGACTCCTCGGTGAGGCCGTAGCGCTCGGCGAGGTAGCCGAAGGCCGCGTGCGTGGTGATGAACACCTTGGTCCTGGTGTCCTTCAGGCCCTTCTCGAACTCCGCGTCGAGGCCCTTGAGCTTCTTCACCAGGGCGGCGGTGTTCTTCTCGTACGCGGCCTTGTGGTCCGGGTCGGCCTTCGCGAAGGCCTTGCCGACGCCCTCGGCGACCTCGGCGTACCGGACGGGATCCAGCCAGATGTGCGGGTCCGGGCCCTCGTGCGCGTGCCCGTGCTCGTGCCCCTCGTGCTCGTCGCCGTCCCCGTGCTTCTCGTCCCCGTGCTCGTCGTGGCCCTCCTCGCCGTGGCCTTCCTCCTCGTGCTTCTCCAGGCTGGTGAGGCCGGCCGCGTCGATCTTCGTCTTGAGGTCCGACTGCCCGATGGCCTCGTCCACGTTCGGCTGGAGGCCCTTCAGGTACAGGGCCGCGTCGGACTCCTCGAGCTGGGCGCGCTGCTTGGCGCTGATCTCCAGGTCGTGCGGTTCCTGACCGGGCTCCGTGAGGGTGCTGACCTCGACGTGCTTCCCGCCGATCTGCTCGGCGAGGTACTGCATCGGATAGAACGACGCCACCACGTCCAGCTTGCCCTTGTTGTTCGTGGCCGCGGCGTCGTCGGAGGAGCAGGCCGACAGGGACACGAGGGCGAGGGCCGTCGCGGCGGTGAGGGCGGAGGTGGATATGAGGCGGCGTCGTACGTTCATGACAGTCATTTTCAACAATTATGGAAACGATTGTCAACAAACTGTCCACGAGGCTTCCCCTACACCGCCCCCGCCCCCACCCCCCGCCCCTCCTGAACGGCCCTGCCGCTGGTTCGGGGCCGCGCCCTCACAGGAAGAGCGAGAAGAGCAGGAAGAGGACGAAGCCGCAGGAGTGGGGTGGGCGGGCGGGCCCGGAACCGGGCGGGGGGCTAACCGATTTGATCCGGGGGGTGCGGGCGCCGGTAACCTGAGGCATTCGCTCCTGGAGCCGCCGCCCCGCAGGGGCGCCGCTTCGTCGTCGTCGTAATGAAGAGAGCACCGTGGCCGCCGACAAGATCGACACCATCGTCAGCCTGAGCAAGCGCCGAGGCTTCGTCTTCCCCTGCAGCGAGATCTACGGCGGCCAGCGCGCCGCCTGGGACTACGGACCGCTGGGCGTCGAGCTGAAGGAGAACCTCAAGCGCCAGTGGTGGCGCTACATGGTCACCTCGCGGGAAGACGTCGTCGGTATCGACTCGTCCGTGATCCTGGCCACCGAGGTCTGGCAGGCCTCCGGTCACATCGCCACCTTCACGGACCCGCTGACCGAGTGCACCTCCTGCCACAAGCGCTTCCGCGCCGACCACCTGGAAGAGTCGTACGAGGAGAAGAAGGGCCGCGCGCCCGAGAACGGCCTCGCGGACATCAACTGCCCCAACTGCGGCACCAAGGGCCAGTTCACCGAGCCCAAGCAGTTCTCCGGCCTGCTGTCGACGCACCTCGGCCCGACCCAGGACTCCGGCTCGGTGGCCTATCTGCGGCCCGAGACCGCGCAGGGCATCTTCACCAACTTCTCCCAGGTGCAGACGACCTCGCGCCGCAAGCCGCCGTTCGGCATCGCGCAGATGGGCAAGTCCTTCCGCAACGAGATCACGCCCGGCAACTTCATCTTCCGCACCCGCGAGTTCGAGCAGATGGAGATGGAGTTCTTCGTCAAGCCGGGCGAGGACGAGAAGTGGCAGGAGTACTGGATGGAGCAGCGCTGGAACTGGTACACCGGTCTCGGCCTGCGCGAGGAGAACATGCGGTGGTACGAGCACCCGAAGGAGAAGCTCTCCCACTACTCCAAGCGCACCGCTGACATCGAGTACCGCTTCCAGTTCGGCGGCAGCGAGTGGGGCGAGCTGGAAGGCGTCGCCAACCGCACCGACTACGACCTGTCCGCGCACGCCAAGGCCTCCGGCCAGGACCTGTCGTACTTCGACCAGGAAGCCGGCGAGCG
This sequence comes from Streptomyces sp. CC224B, assembly GCF_030010595.1. NCBI lineage: Bacteria > Bacillati > Actinomycetota > Actinomycetes > Kitasatosporales > Streptomycetaceae > Streptomyces > Streptomyces sp. CC224B. The sequence continues at coordinate 16,363 of NZ_JASCXL010000085.1, forward strand.
CTGGACGCCGTACGTCATCGAGCCCGCCGCCGGTGTCGGCCGCACGATGCTCGCCTTCCTGCTCGACTCCTACGTCGAGGACGAGGCCCCGAACGCCAAGGGCAAGCTGGAGAAGCGCACGGTCATGCGCTTCGACCACCGCATCGCCCCGGTGAAGGCCGCGGTCCTGCCGCTGTCCCGCAACCCGGAGCTGTCCCCGAAGGCCAAGGGCCTGGCCGCCGCGCTCCGGCAGAACTGGAACATCGAGTTCGACGACGCGGGCGCCATCGGCCGCCGCTACCGCCGCCAGGACGAGATCGGCACGCCGTTCTGCGTCACCGTCGACTTCGACACCCTTGAGGACAACGCGGTGACCGTGCGCGAGCGCGACACCATGAAGCAGGAGCGGGTCTCCCTCGACCAGATCGAGGGCTACCTGGCCACGCGTCTCGTCGGCTGCTGACGTACGCCTGTCGTCCCGCAAGCCCCCGGTTCCGGTGCTGGAGCCGGGGGCTTCGGTGCACACTGGGGCCATGCCACCGACGGCCGCGCGCGAGGTCAGACGCTGGGACCGGCACGGACGTGAGCACGTCGTCCGCCTCCTCAAGCCGGGGGTGCGGCGCCACCTGGTCTGCGGCACGTGCGGCTGGCGGCGCAGGGCCCCGTTCCTGGTGTGGCTCACGGCCGCGGACCACCTGGAGCGCGTCCACCAGGCGACGGTGGACCCCGCCGCCTCCACCCGGTCCTGAGCCCCGGCCGCGTCCGCGCGCTACCGGGCCCCGGCCGCGTCCACGCCGTCCTGGGCCCCGGCCCGCACCAGGTCCGCCGCCTTCTCGCCGATCACCGTCGCGGTCGCCGCCGTGTTCACCGACACGATCCGCGGCATCACCGACGCGTCCGCCACCCGCAGCCCCCGCAGGCCGCGCACCCGCAGCCGCGGGTCCACCACCGCCTCCGCGCCCGTGCCCATCGCGCAACTGCCCGCCAGGTGGAAGTAGGGCCCCGTCGCCGCCGTCAGGAACGCCCGCGCCCGCGCCTCGCCCGGCAGCACCTCCCGCGGCCCCCACGCGGCGAACGGCCCCGCCGCTACCACCTCCCGCGCCACCTCGACGCCGAGCAGCATGCGGCGTACGTCGTCCTCGTCGCGCAGGTAGCCCGGGTCGATCAGCGGCGGCACGTCCGGGTCGGCGTCCGCGATGCGCACCGAGCCGCGGGCGCGCGGCACCGCGGCCACGCCCAGGGTGAAGCAGTTCTCCGGCGCCGCGACCGTCGGCGGGTGGTACGGGACGTGGATGAACAGCAGCTGCATGTCCGGCCCCGGCAGGGACGCGTCACTGCGCCAGTGCAGCGCCGCCTCCGACAGGTTCAGCCGCCCCGCAGGGATCGGCCGGTCCGCCTCGAACACCACGCCGCACAGCGGGTGGTCCTGCAGCCCGCGCCCCACGCCGGGCAGGTCGTGCCGTACGTCCACACCGGCGGTGCGCAGCTCGTCCGCGGGGCCGATGCCGGAGAGCAGCAGCAGCCGGGGCGAGTCCACCGCCCCGGCGCACACGATCACCTCGGCGCGGGCATACGCCGTGACCCGCGAGCCCCCGCGCGTGAACTCCACGCCCGCGCACCGGTCGCCGTCCAGGAGCAGGCGGCGCGCGCGGGCGTCCGGCGCGACCGTGAGGTGCGGCCGGGTGCCGTCGAGCGGCCGCAGATAGGCGTCGGCCGCGCTCTGCCGGACCCCGTCCGCGATGGTCAGGTCCACCAGGCCCGCGCCCTCCTGGACGGCGCCGTTGAGGTCGCCGCTGTACGGGTGGCCCGCCGCGACCGCCGCCTCCACGAACACCTGGGACAGCGGGTTCACGGCCTCGGGCCCGGCGGGGGCGACCCGCAGCGGGCCCGTGCGGCCGCGCCACGCGGGGTCGCCGCCCGGCACCGACTCCATCCGCCTGAAGTACGGCAGCAGGTCGTCGAAGCCCCACCCGGCGCAGCCCGCCGCGGCCCAGTGGTCGTAGTCGGCGCGGTGCCCGCGCAGGAACACCATGCCGTTGACGGCGCTCGACCCGCCCAGGGCACGCCCACGCGGGCACGGCAGCGGGACGCCGCCCACGCCCGGCTGCGGCACGGTCGTGTAGCCGTGGTCGGCCTCGGAGCCCGCGAGCGACGGCCACGCGGTCGGCGTCGCCAGGTCCGCCTTGTGCTCCGCCGGGCCCGCCTCCAGGAGCAGCACGGTACGGTCCGGGTCCTCGGCGAGCCGGGCCGCGACGGCACAGCCCGCGGACCCGGCGCCCACCACCACGTAGTCGTACTCCGTCGCCAACTCGTCGGTGCCTAAAGCCACTTCGTCCCTCCTGGGTGCCCGGATGATCGGTGGGGCCAGGCAATCAGGAGGGGCGCCGGGGACGCAGGGGAACGCCGAAACCGGGGGTGCGACCGGCCGGTTTCAGGGGCGCAGCGCGGCCAGCGTCAGCTCCACGACCGCCGTGAAGGCCTCGTCGATGCCGGGCGCGGACCACTCGCGGGCGTACCCCGGGTCGTGGAACCGGCCCGTGGCGTCGAAGGCCGCGCGGGCCGTCAGCGCCGCGTCCGCGACGGGCAGGGCCAGCTCGCCCCGGGCGACGCCCTCCTCCAGGATGAGGCGGAGGTGCCCGACGAGGTCGGCGATGTGCCGCTCCACCACTCCGCTGTTCTCACCGAGCAGCACCTCGTACGTCGCGAACAGCTCCGGGTCGGCGCCCGCCTTCTCGCGCTTGGCCGCGAACAGCGTGGTGAACCAGCGGCGCAGCCGCTCGTCCGCGGGCGCCGAGCGGTCGTCCACCACCCGCCGCAGCTCGGCCGTCGTCCGGTCCAGCCAGCGCTCGGTGACCGCCTCCCGCAGCGCCGCCTTCGTACGGAAGTGGCGGTACACGGCGGCGTGGCTGACGCCGAGCGCGCGGGCCACGTCCACCACGGTGGCCTTGGCGGCGCCGTGGCGGCGCAGCACGTCCTCGGTGGTGGCGAGGATGCGCTCGGCGGTCAGGGGCTCGGTGGGGGCCATGGCCACGACGGTACCCGCCGCCGGGGACGGCACCTCCTCCGGTCCGCGCGCCCGGTCCGCTCTTCCGGGCAGGTCAGCGCTCGCTGTCGAGGTGCGCGAGCTGCGACTCGGGGTAGCGGGCGCCCGCGGCGGCGCCGGCGGGCACGGCCTTCTCGATCGCCGCGAGGTCCGCGTCGTCGAGGGTGACGTCCAGGGCGCCCAGCGCCTCGGCCAGCCGGTCCCGGCGGCGGGCGCCGACCAGCGGCACGATGTCCGCGCCGAACCGCGGCCCCTGGGCGAGCACCCAGGCGATCGCGGTCTGCGCGACGCTCACGCCCTTGGCCTCGGCGACCGCGCGCAGGGCGTCGACGAGGCCGAGGTTGCGCCGGAGGTTCTCGCCCTGGAAGCGGGGGCTCATCCCGCGGAAGTCGTCGGCCGCGAGCTGCCGGTCGGGGGTGAAGTGGCCGGAGATCAGGCCGCGCGAGAGCACGCCGTACGCGGTGACGCCGACGCCGAGCGCGGCGGCGGTGGGCAGGATCTCGTCCTCGATGCCGCGCGAGATGAGGGAGTACTCGATCTGCAGGTCCGCGACCGGCGTGACGGCGGCGGCCCGGCGCAGCGTGTCCGCGCCCACCTCCGACAGGCCGACGTGGCGCACGTACCCCTTCTCGACCAGGTCGGCGATGGCGCCGACGGTCTCCTCGACGGGCACGTCCGGGTCGACGCGGGCGATCCGGTACACGTCGATGTGGTCGACGCCGAGCCGCTGCAGCGAGTACGCGGCGAAGTTCTTCACCGCCGCGGGCCGCCCGTCGTACCCGGCCCAGCCGCCGTCCGGGTCGCGCAGGGCGCCGAACTTCACGCTGAGCAGCGCCTGTTCGCGCAGCGCGGCGGGGGCGGTGCGCAGGGCTTCGCCGATGAGCAGCTCGTTGTGGCCCATGGCGTAGAAGTCGCCGGTGTCGAGCAGGGTGACACCCGCGTCGAGCGCGGCGTGCACGGTGGCGACGGACTCCCCCCGGTCCGCCTCCCCGTACAGCGCGGACATCCCCATACAGCCGAGACCGAGGGCGGAGGTGACGGGTCCGGTGGCGCCGAGCTTCTGGGTGCGCATAGGGGCTCCTGGGGTTCTGAGGGCGAGGAAGAGAGGACGACGGCCCTGCGCACTGCCCGAAAAGGGACCGCGGGGGCGCCGCACCTCCACCATGCACCCGACCCTGACAGATTTCAAGTTCTGAAATCTGTAACCCATCCGTGGTTCCGGAGCGTGGCCGCTAACCTCCGGAGCCGAAGAGGTGCCGACCCACGGAGGACGCGACATGAGCCCTGCCGCCCCGGTGCCACCCGACGTCCCGCCCATGCCGGAGCGCACCCCCGCGGCGCTGCGCGAGGCCATCGCCCGGTACGCCCCTCACCTGCTCGCGGACTTCGAGGCGCACTGGAAGCGGGCGATCGCCGACACGTGCGACCTCGCCCCCGTGCCCGCGTTCATGGCCCGCTGGTGGGGCGAGTACGCCATCGCCCGCGACCCGCACCTCGACGCCCACCTGACCGACCTCGAAGCGCGCGCCACGGAAGCCACCGACGCCGCCGAAGCCAGGAAACTCCTGGAGGAGGCATCCGCCATCCGCCACATGGCCGCCCGCACGGAGCCGGGCCGGTGAGCGGCGACGCGTTCATCCCCCGAGGCCCTGTCGGCGACTGCCGGTGCCCGCGGGTCTCGGCGCTTGTCGTGATCGCCCGGCGTTGGGAAACTTTCCCTCATGTCCAGAGCAGGGGTGACCGAAGCCGACTTCGATGTGCGCGAATCTCGCGAGTACGCCCGGGTCGATATTCGAGGCGCGGTAGATCCCCTTTCGCTCCAAGCTGATCCGGCCCGGAAGGCAGGTTTCAAGAGGGCTCTCGCTTCGGTTGTCCGCAGCGGCACGACGGGGATATTCACCCACGATGTCGAAGCAACCCTGGTGTGGTTCATCGAGGAGTCCCGCCGCTATCAGACCCACCTGGTGGCTGACCTCGACAATGTCCTGAAGCCGATCCTCGACGCGGTGACCGGGGTCGACGGCATCATGATCGACGACAATCAGGTCCAGTCGATCCGTGCGTCGTGGATGACCCCGGGACCCAGGACGGGGTTCGAGCTGGAGTTCAAGGCGTTGTCGGCCGACGGCTACACGTCTCGCGACGGCCTTTCGTTCGTGGAGTTCGACGCGGACCGCTGCTACCTCGTGCCACAGGCCGAGAAAGCGGTGCAGGACAGCTTCGTGCGCACGTATGGTGCGGCTCTCGCGGCATATCGGAGCATGCTCGACGAAGGAATTGCCGAGAGCGTCGCACGGAGTGTTCTTCCGGCGGCGCGGCCTTTTCCGCGCGCACGGCTTGGGAAGTTCAAGGTGGTGCACCACGCGGATCGCTGAGGGGCCGCAGGGCGGAGTCGGTCAGGGGGCCGAGCCCGAGTTGCCCGCCCGGGGCGGGGCCTCGGGGGTCGGGGTCAGGTGGTGGGCTGTGCGGTGGGCTGTGGCTCGGGCCCAGGGGCCGCTGGTGAGGGTGCCCACGGTCAGGACCGCCGCGCCGCAGGCCGTGATGATCCACCAGGCCGGGCGGCTCGCCTCGGTGAAGTCGGCGGCGTAGGACCTGGTCACGCCGGAGGCGAGGACCGCGCCGATCACCGCGACGCCCAGGGTCTGGCCGATCTGGCGGCTGGTGGAGGCGACGGCGGCGGCGACGCCCGCCTGGGCGCGGGGCATGCCGGCCACGGCGGTGTTGGTGATGGGGGCGTTGACCACGCCGAAGCCGATGCCGAACAGAATGTAGGCGAGGAACCGCGTGCCGTTCTCGTTCTCCGCCTCGAACGCCGCGAGGAGCACGCCGGACGCCGTCATCGCCACCCCCGCGATCAACAGCGGGAGCCGGGGACCCCGCGCCCCGACCAGGCGACCCGACAGCGGCGCGCACACCAGCGTCATCGCCGCCATCGGCAGCATCCACAGGCCCGCGTGCAGCGCGTCCAGGCCGCGCACGTCCTGGAGGTACAGGGTGGACAGGAACAGGAAGCCGCCGAGCGACGCGAACGCGCAGATCGCGATGACCGTGGCCCCGCTGAACGGCGCCGAGCGGAAGAACCGCAGGTCGATGAGGGGTTCCTCACGGCGCGGCTCGTACAGCAGCAGACCCGCGAGCGCCGCAAGCGCGAGGGCCGCGAAGGTCAGGGTGAGCGGCGCGGTCCAGCCCACCGCGGGCGCCTCGATGATCGCGTACGTCAGCGCGCCGAGCAGCACCATCACCAGGAGCTGGCCGACCGGGTCGGCGCGGCGGGGCTTCGGGGCCCGCGACTCGGGCACGTAGCGGGTGGTGAGCAGGAGCGCCGCCAGGCCCACCGGCAGGTTGACCCAGAAGATCGCCCGCCAGCCGACGGCCTCCACCAGCAGGCCGCCGACCAGCGGCCCCGCCGCCATGGAGATGCCGACGACCCCGCCCCACACACCGATCGCGCGGGCGCGCTCGCGCGGCTCGGTGAAGGTGTTCGTGATGATGGACATGGCCACCGGGTTGAGCATGGAGCCGCCCACCGCCTGGACCATGCGGAAGGCGACGAGCGACTCCAGGTTCGGGGCGAGCGAGCACAGGACCGAGCCCAGGGTGAAGACCACGAGACCCGTCCGGAACACCCTGCGGCGGCCCACCCGGTCCGCCGTCGAGCCCGCCAGCATCAGCAGCGAGGCCAGGACGAGGGTGTACGCGTCGATGGTCCACTGCATGCCCGAGATGCTGGTGTCGAACTCCTTCGCCATGGTCGGCAGCGCGACGTTCAGGACGGTGTTGTCCAGGCTGACGATCAGCAGGCTCATGCAGCAGATCGCGAGGACCAGGTGGCGGCGGCGGGGGCTCAGGTCGGGCTCGGGCATAGAGCCGACGGTAACCCTGGGGCGGGTGAGGCGCCCCGGGCGCCCGGGGCTCACTCCAGGCCGGGCCCGGGGCGCCCACGCTCACTCCAGGCCGGGCCCGGGCACCCAGCTCACCCCAGCTCGCGCGGCAGCCGCAGGCTCAGTGCCGCCAGGCCGAGGAGCCCGGCCAGTTGGACGCCCAGGACGGCCGCGAAGGCCTCGCGCGGGCCGAGGTCCGCCTCCAGCGCCAGGAACAGCGAGCCGAGCGTGGCCACACCCACGGCGAGCCCGGACTGCTGCGCGGTGGCGGCGAGACCGCTGCCCGCGCCCGCCCGCGCCGCGGGCACGGCGGCCAGCAGCAGGCGGTAGTACAGCGGCAGTTGCAGACCCTGCCCGAGGCCGCACAGGACCAGCCCCGGGGCGAGTACCGACGGATTCGGCGCGGACCCCGGGGCCCACAGCAGGGTGGCGGCGAGCACCACCAGACCCGCGCCGTGCACCAGGGCGCACAGGGTGAGGGTGCGGCTGCCGAGCCGGTTCACCAGGCGCGGCAGCAGCAGGGACCCGCAGAACTGCGCAAGCCCCATCGGCACCAGCGTCAGCCCCGCCTTCAGGGCGCCGTACCCCAGCCCCTCCTGGAGCGTCACGGCGCCGACGAACATGAAGCCGCTGAACCCCACGAAGATCGGTACGCCCAGCAGCAGGCCCCGGGCGACACCCGGCTCGCGCAGCAGGGACGGGGGAAGCAGCGGGCTGCCGCCGCCGTCCTCGGCCCGCCGCTCCACGACGGTGAACGCCCAGAGCAGCAGGGGCGCGGCCAGCAGCGACAGGACCGACCACAGCGGCCAGCCCGCCGCCCGGCCCTCTGTCAGCGGCAGCAGCAGCGCGATCAGCGCGGCGGCCAGCAGCACCGTCCCGCCGACGTCGCCGCGCCCGGGCCGCTCGGCACGGCTGTCCGGCACCGACCGCACCGCCAGCGGCAGCGCGAGGGCGACGACCGGCACGTTGATCAGGAACGCCATGCGCCAGCCGGTGCCGCCGATGTCGGCCGACACCAGGACGCCGCCGAGCACCTGCCCCAGCACCATCGCGAGCCCGCTCACCGCTCCGTACAGCGCGACGGCCCGCGCCCGCCGCTCGCCGCGCGTGGTGGCGTGGATGGTGGCGAGGACCTGCGGCAGCATCAGCGCGGACGCCACGCCCTGCGCCGCCCGGAAGCCCACCAGCGACCAGGCGCCGGGGGCGAGACCGCAGGCCAGCGAGGTCAGCCCGAAGCCCGCCACGCCCCACAGGAAGAGCCTGCGGCGCCCGTACGCGTCCCCGAGGCGGCCCCCGAGGACCAGCAGCACGGCGTACGCGACGGCGTACCCGGCGGCGACCATCTCCAGGGCGGACGGCGACGCGCCCAGGTCGCGCCCGATGTCGGGCAGCGCGACGTTGACGACGAAGAAGTCGGTGCTGGGCAGGGAGGTGCCGAGCAGGATGGTGAACAGGCCGAGGCCGGTGAGGGCCGGGCCCCGGGCGGGGGCGGTGGGTGCCGGGCGGGTGCCGGTGCTCGTGCGGGTGCCGGGGGCGGTGTCGGTGTCGGTGGTCGTAGCAGTCACGGGTACGACGATCGGCGTGGCCGCAAGGGGGTACCAGAGTGTCTTTATCCTGGTAGTAGCCGCACCTGGCAACAGGGTGGGGGCTGGGGCAGCCTGAGAACGTGAGCGTGACCGTAGAGCCCCCAGCGACGTACGAACCCCCTGCGCGGCGGGGGAAGGCGGCCCCCGCGCGGAGGGGAAGCGCGGCCCCGGCCCGCAGTGGTCTCCCGGCCCCGGCCCGAAGTGGGCTCCCCGCCCCGGCCCGGAGCGGGCACGCGGCCCCGGTGGCGGACGACGCCTCCCGCCGGCGCGAGCTCGCCGCCTTCCTGCGCAGCCGCCGCGAGCGCATCACGCCCGAGCAGGCGGGCCTGCCGCGCGGGGCCCGGCGGCGGACGCCCGGCCTGCGGCGCGAGGAGGTCGCGCAGCTCGCGGCGGTGGGCGTCACCTGGTACACGTGGCTGGAGCAGGGGCGGGCCATCCGGGTGTCCGCGCAGGTCCTGGACGCCGTCGCCCGCGCGCTGCTGATGGACCAGACCGAGCGCGGCCACCTCTTCGCGCTCGCGGGCGTCGTCGACCCGCGCCCCGAGACCGAGTGCCCGCTGGTCTCCGGCACGGCCCTGCGCCTGATGCACCGCATCGCCCCCTACCCGGCGACCCTCCAGAACGCCCGCTACGACGTCCTCGCGCACAACCGCCCCTTCGCGCAGGTCTTCGGCGAGCTCACCGAGCTGCCGCCGCACGAGCGGAACTGCCTGTGGCTGCTCACCACCAGCAGGCGCTGGCGCGAGACCTTCCTGGACCGCGACGAGATGCTGCGCGACCTCATCGCGAAGTTCCGCGCGGGCATGGCCGAGCACCTGGCGGAGCCCGCGTGGAAGGAGCGGCTCGACGGGCTGCTGCGGGTGTCGGCGGAGTTCCGCGCGCTGTGGGAGCGCCACGAGCTCGCCACGATGCTGCCGCACGTCAAGCGCTACCAGCACCCCGAGGTGGGGCTCCTCAGCCTGGAGCACCGCAACATGTGGCTGTCCCCGGAGACCCAGGCGTACCGCCTCGTCGCGTACGTACCCGCCGACGACGAGACGGAGGCGCGCCTGGAGCGCCTGGCCGAGATCGAGGACGAGCCGGTCACGAGCGGGGCCACGGCCTGGAAGGGGCGGGCGCGGGCCCGGGCGAGCGGGACCGGCCCCGGGGACGGCGGCGGGCCGGGGGACGGGGCCGGGACGGGCGGTCGTCGCGCTGAGGGACAATAGAGGCTTGTCCGCTTCCCGTACGCCACCGGAGTGCCGCCCGATGTCCCAGCCGCAGCCTTCGTCGCCGCCAGCCCCGACCGCCTCGCCGGCCGCGCTGGAGATCGGCCCGCACACCGTGCGGCCGCCCGTCGTGCTCGCGCCCATGGCGGGCATCACGAACGCGCCGTTCCGGACGCTGTGCCGGGAGTTCAGCGGCGGCAAGGGTCTCTTCGTCAGCGAGATGATCACGACCCGGGCGCTGGTCGAGCGCAACGAGAAGACCATGCAGCTCATCCACTTCGACGCGAGCGAGAAGCCGCGCTCCATCCAGCTGTACGGGGTGGACCCGGTCACCGTCGGCAAGGCCGTCCGCATGATCGCGGAGGAGGACCTCGCCGACCACATCGACCTGAACTTCGGCTGCCCCGTCCCCAAGGTCACCCGCAAGGGCGGCGGCTCCGCGCTGCCGTACAAGCGGAACCTGCTGCGGGCCATCCTGCGCGAGGCCGTGAGCGGCGCCGGGAACCTGCCGGTGACCATGAAGATGCGCAAGGGCATCGACGACGACCACATCACCTACCTGGACGCGGGGCGCATCGCCGTCGAGGAGGGCGTCACCGCGATCGCCCTGCACGGGCGGACGGCCGCGCAGCACTACGGCGGCACCGCGGACTGGTCCGCGATCGCCCGGCTCAAGGAGCACGTGCCGGAGATCCCCGTCCTCGGCAACGGCGACATCTGGTCGGCGGCGGACGCCGTGCGCATGATGCGCGAGACCGGGTGCGACGGGGTGGTCGTCGGGCGCGGGTGCCTCGGGCGGCCGTGGCTGTTCGGGGACCTCGTCGCAGCGTTCGAGGGGCGTACGGGGGATGTGGCGCGGCCCACGCTGCGTACCGTCGCCGAGGTCATGGTGCGGCACGCCGCGCTGCTCGGCGAGTGGATCGGCGACGAGGCGCGGGGCGTGATCGACTTCCGCAAGCACGTGGCCTGGTACCTGAAGGGGTTCTCGGTCGGGTCCGAGATGCGCAAGCGGCTCGCGGTCACGTCGTCGCTCGCCGAGCTGCGGGCGGGGCTCGACGAGCTGGACCTGGAGCAGGGGTGGCCCGAGGGGGCCGACGGGCCTCGCGGGCGGACGTCCGGCAACAACCGGGTGGTCCTGCCGGACGGCTGGCTGCGGGACCCGTACGACTGCGCGGGCGTCTCCGCCGACGCCGAACAGGACACCTCCGGCGGCTGACCCCTACGCCCCCACCCGCTCCGCTGCGGGTCCTCGCCCCGCCACCGCTGTGCCCTGCGCTGTCAGGTGCTGCCGGGCTGTGGTGGGGCGGAGGCGCAGCCCGGCGTTGCGGGGTCCGCCCTGTGCCCACCCGTTCCGCCCCCGGGGCGGACCAGTTGCCCGCAGGGTGGGGGCAGTTGCCCGCAGGGTGGGGGCAGTTGCCCGGGGGCGGGTGGGGGAGGCCCGGTGTCAGGTCGGGGTCGTGGCGGTGAGGAGGGCCACGGGGGTGGCTGCTGTCGGGGAGGGGCGGGGGGACGTGTGGGGGTGGGGGATGGGGGTGGGGTGGGTGGTGCGGGGGTAGCCGGCCAGGGCTTCGGGGAGGCGGCCGGCCCCGGCCGTGGCGGCGTCGACGAGGGCCCGGGCCAGCGTCCCGGCCTCGTCGTGGAGCCCGTAGCGGGCCAGCCCCAGCGCGATGAGGGCGTTGTCGTGCGGCCACACCGCGCCCCGGTGGGAGGCGAGCGGATGGTACGCGCCCTGGCCGGAGGCCAGCGTGCGGACGCCCCAGCCGGAGAAGAAGTCGGGTTCGAGGAGGCGGCGGCCCACCGCCTCGCCCTGCTCCTTGTCGAGGAGGCCCGACCAGAGCAGGTGCCCCGCGTCGGAGGCGAGCGCGTCCACCTGCCGCCCACCGCCGTCCAGGGCGAGCGCGGGAAAGCCGCGCCCCGCCATCCAGAAGTCGCGCCGGAAGCGGCTCCGCAGGTCCGCGGCGGTCCGGTCGAGCCGGTCGGCGTACCCGGCGTCGTCCCACACCGCCCGCGCGAGCCCCGCGGCCCGCCGCAGCGCGTCGTACGCGTAACCCTGCACGCCCGCCACCGCGACCGGCCCCGTCGGCCGGGCCCCGTCGGCGCCGCAGATCGCGCCGGGGGAGTCCCTCCAGTGCCGGTCGGCGGCCCCGCCCTCCTCGGCGCGGTGGACGAGGTAGCCGTGCTTGCCGAGCCCGCCGTGGTCGAGCATCCAGCCGACGGCGGCGCGGGCGTGCGGCTCCAGGCGCCGGGCGAGGGCCGTGTCGCCGGTGCGCTCCGCGTAGGCGCCGAGGAGGACGAGGAAGAGCGGGGTGGCGTCGACCGAGCCGTAGTAGCGGCCGTAGGGCACCTGCCCGAAGTGGGCGAGCTCGCCGTGCCGCACCTCGTGCACGATCTTGCCGGGCCGGGCGGCCGGCCCGGCGGTGGCCTCCGTGGCCTGGGCCGCGGCGAGCGCGGTCAGCGTCGCGGCGGCCGGCCCCGGCAGCCGGGGCAGGACGAACAGCGAGGTGAGCAGCGCGTCGCGGCCGAGCAGCGTGAGGAACCAGGGCGCCCCGGCGCCGGGCACAAGGAGATCCTCCCCGTCGGGCCCGCGCGCGGGCACCTGGAGGGCCGCCAGGTCGGCGAGCCCCCGCGCGCACGCGGCGGCCAGCTCGGGCCGGTCGGCCGGCAGCGGCACGGAGGAGACGAACCGCCGCCGGGCGGCGGCGAGTTGACGGCTGGCCGCGTCCGGTGAGGCGGGCGCACGCGGCGGCGGTGGCGCGCCGTGCGGCCTGGCGGTGACCGTCAGGGCCAGTTCGGCGGAGGCGTGCGCGTCCAGGACGAGCGTCCAGACCAGGCACCGCGCCCCGGTGCCCGTCTCCTCGACGGCGTCCGGCGCGGGCACGGCCGTGACCGTGGTGCGGGCCAGCCAGTCCCCGCGCCGGTAGGTGAACTCCACGCCACCGCCCGGGGACTGCGGGTCCGCAGCGTCCAGGACCCGGCGGGAGCGGACCGCGCCCGGCTTCGCGTACGTCCGGTGGTCCGCGCGCAGCTCGAACTGGTCGGTGAAGTCGGCGTCGCACGTCAACGCGGCACGCAGCGTGGTCGGCACCGGGCGGTTGCTGGTGATCCGCACCGCCTCGACCAGCGCGCCGTCGGTGACGGCCTGCTCGCGGAAGAGCGTGTACGCGGGCGGCTCCGCACGGCCGCCGCGCGGTACGAGCACGCAGCGCACCACGTCGGCGTCCTCGTCCGCGGCGGGGGCGAGCAGCTCCGGGAAGGCGCCGTCCACGGTGAGCTGCCAGCGGCTCAGGTGCCGGGCGTCGCGGACGAAGAGGCCGTCCGGGCCGCCGCCCGGGACGCCGTGGATGTCGCCGCCCGGGGCCACGGCCGCGCACGTCGTACCGCGGACGAGCAGGTGGTGCCGGTGCCGCTCACTCATGTCGAGCCCTCTCCCTCGTACCAGGCCCCGCTGTGTGGTGGGCCGGCTCCCCGCGGCCGGCGTCCAGGTGCAGATCCAGTGCCAGCGCCGCGCTCCAGCTGAAGCCGCGCGCGCCGTGGCCGTCCCCGGTGTACGGATCGACGTACTCGGCGAAGCCGGACGCCGCGGCCACGTCGAGCACCGCCGCGCGCAGCGCGTCGGCCAGGGCCCGCTCACCGTGCAGCCGCAGGCCGCGTTCGAGGAGCCAGTTGACGTTGATCCAGGCGGGCCCGCGCCAGTACCGGCGGGCGTCGAAGGCCGGGCTGAGCAGGTCGTGGCTCGGGACGAGCCGGGCCCGGCCGCCGAGTGCGAAGCGCGGGCCGCGCGCGGTGCGCACCAGGGCGGCGGCGACGCCGTCCGGCAGCCCGGGCAGCAGCAGCGGGACAAGACCGGTCACGCCCCGCTCGTCCACGAGCGCCCCGGCCGCCGACGCGCCACCCGTCCCGCCGGGCCCACCCGATGCCCCCGGGCCGCCCGGGTTGCCCGGCGCGTCGGCCCGCAGGTCGCGGCACCGGAAGATCCCGTCCCGCGGGTCCCACAGCCGCTCCACCAGGACGCGCGTGAGGCGCTCCGCGCGATCGTGCCGGGCCGTGGCGGGGACGCCGAGCTCGCCGGTGATACGGGCCAGCGCGTGCTCGGAGGCGATCAGGAGGGCGTTGAACGCCGGGTCCTCCACGGCGAAGCCGGGCCCGCGGGCGTCGGCACCGTGGCTCCCGTGAGCCCCGTACCCGCGGTCCCGGTAGTCCGCGGCGAGCCGGACGTACCGGCCGTAGTCGAGGTCCGTGGGCCGCTCGCGCGGGCTGCCGTGGTGGAGGTCGGCGCGGCGGAACGTGCCCGGGTCCGCCGGCGGGACCCGGCTCAGCGGCCCGTCCCAGCAGGGGCTGTTGTCCATGCCCTGCTCCCAGGGGTGGACGACGGCGGCGAGGCCCGCGCCGCCGAGGTCGCGCCGGTGCAGCAGGAAGCGGTGCCAGGCGGCCAGGCGCGGGTGGAGGCGGGGGAGGAAGGAGCGGGCCCGGGACAGGCCCGGGTCGGCGAGGTGCACCAGCCAGGCGGCCAGCGCGTGCACCGGCGGCTGCACGATGCCGGAGGTCTCGACGGCGTCGGGGGCGCCCGCCGCGCGGCCCGCCGTGCGGGAGCGCCAGAAGCCGGGGCCGGGGAAGTAGGCGTCCGGCGGCACCGAGGGGTTGAAGACGATGTGCGGGATGCGGCCGTCGGCCCACTGCGCGCGCAGCAGGGTCTCCAGTTCGAGCTGGGCGCGCAGCGGCGACAGATGGCGCAGCCCGATCGCGACGAACGCGGAGTCCCAGGACCACTGGTGGGGGTAGAGCGTTCGCGACGGGACGGTAGAACGTTCGATCCAGTTACGGAACAGGACCCGGGCGGCGGCGTCGCGTAAGGGGTCCGGGCGGCGCGGGGTGACGGCGCGGGACGCCGCCGGTCCCGCGCCGGGCGCGGCGGTCGTCGTCCTCGCGGGGTCGGAGGCCGCCGCGGCGGCCGCGGGGGTGCGGTCCACGTGTCCCTCCCCGGGCCCGGCGGCGTACCGCTGCCGACAGGCTGTCAGTTCGGTCCGGTCCACCCTAGAGTTACGTCGGGTCGCCGCGCAAAACCCACTATGTAACGCGTAGTTGACGCGCGCAAGGGTGGTGCGGCCCGGACCCGGCGGCACCGGACGACGGACGGCAGGACAGGCGACAGGGCAGGCGACGGGAGGAGCGGCCATGGGGAACGGGGCGGCGGCGCGCGGGACCGCCCAGGCGAGCGCGGGCGACCTGCTGCACCTGGTGCGCAGCGGCCGCGCCACCACCCGGGGCGCGCTCCAGCGGGCCACCGGCCTGTCCCGGGCCACCGTCGGCCAGCGCCTCGACCGGCTCTTCCGCGCGGGCTGGCTGCGCGAGGGCGCCGGCGCCCCGGTGGAGTCCCCGCTCGGCGGGCGCCCCGCCGTCCGCCTCGAGTTCGACGACGCGCACGCCGTGGTCCTCGCCGCCGACCTGGAGACCCGGCACGCCCGCACGGCGCTGCTCACCCTCACCGGTGACGTGCTCGCCGAGCACACCGGGCCGCTGCGCGTGGACGAGGGCCCGGAGAAGGTCCTGGACGAGCTGGGCGTCCGGTTCGGGGCGCTGCTGCGCGAGGGCGGCCGGGCCGCGCGGTCGGTGTGCGGGATCGGGCTCGCGGTGCCGGGCCCGGTCGACAGCAGGACGGGCCGCGTCGTGCAGCCGCCGATCATGCCCGGCTGGGACGGCTACGACATCCGGTCCCGGCTGGGCCGCGCCTTCGCCACGCACGCGCCCGGGCCCACGCGCGGGGGCGAGCCCGCCCCCGTACCGGTCCTCGTCGACAACGACGCCAACCTCATGGCGTACGGCGAGCAGCGCGCCTCCTACCCCGACTGCTCGGCCTTCGCCCTGGTCAAGGTCTCCACCGGCATCGGCGCGGGCGTCGTCGTGGACGGCTCGGTGTACCGGGGCGTGGACGGCGGCGCAGGCGACATCGGGCACATACGCGTGCCGTGGGTGCCGGGGAGCGCCGCCGCGCTGTGCAAGTGCGGCGCGTACGGCTGTCTGGCCGCCGTGGCCAGCGGCCGGGCCCTCGCCGGGCGGCTCACGGCGGCGGGCGTGCCGGCGGCCTCCGGCTCCGACGTGGCCGGGCTGCTCGCGGCCGGGCACCCGGAGGCGGCGCGGCTCGCCCGGGAGGCGGGGCGGCAGGTCGGCGAGGTGCTCGCCACGGTCGTGACGCTCCTCAACCCGGGCGTCCTGATGATCGCCGGAGATCTGGCCGGAACGCCCTTCCTGACCGGCGTACGGGAGCTGCTGTACCAGCGGGCGCTGCCGCGGTCCACGGCCCACCTGGAGATCGTCACGTCCCGGCTCGGCGACCGGGCGGGCCTGGCCGGGGCGGCCGCGCTGGTGGTGGAGCACCTGTACGCGCCCGAGCGGGCCGAGGAGCGGCTCGCCGCGCTCGGCCTCTGAGCGGCACCCGGTGCCCCATGGGTCCCTTCGGCATACCCGGGTCGGTACGCGGGAAGCATCCGGCAGACGTCCGGATACCGGAGAGCGGCCTCGCGAAACGGCGTGATTCTCGCCACCCCTGATCGCTCTTGCGCTCAGATGAGCGACGTAAGCGTGACTGCACTTCTCCAAGCGGTGGCACTCAGTGCCACCGCTCGATCATTTACGACCCGAAGTCACACCTGGCGCGTTACTCGCTCATCTGAGCAAAACCCAGGGTCTACAGGGGTTGACCCTTCAAGACTTGAACGCACGATTCCGCGTTCCGCTACCCGTGAGTCACTTTCGATCTAGCGGCGCACGGGTGGTTACGGCCGTATGACCCACAAGTGGACGTACCCATGAGCCTTCGATCTGGGTATGTTCCTCGCCGTCAGGGCAGCCACCGCGTCCTCGAGGAGTCGAGACCCGTGTCGGAAAACAAAGATCCCCACGTACCGCAGGGAACTCAGGGCGTGAAGTTCGTGTACGACTTCACCGAGGGCAACAAGGACCTCAAGGACCTCCTCGGCGGCAAGGGGGCCAACCTCGCCGAGATGACCAACCTGGGTCTTCCGGTGCCTCCGGGCTTCACCATCACCACCGAGGCCTGCAAGGTCTACCTCGACAGCGGCGAGGAGCCCGCGGCCCTGCGCGACGAGGTGAGTGCGCACCTCGACGCCCTGGAGCAGAAGATGGGCAAGCGGCTCGGCCAGTCCGACGACCCGCTGCTGGTCTCGGTCCGCTCGGGCGCCAAGTTCTCCATGCCCGGCATGATGGACACCGTCCTGAACATCGGGCTCTCCGACAAGTCCGTGCAGGGCCTGGCCAAGCAGGCCGGTGACGAGCGGTTCGCGTGGGACTCGTACCGGCGGCTCATCCAGATGTTCGGCAAGACCGTCCTCGGCGTCGACGGCGAGCTCTTCGAGGAGGCGCTGGAGAAGGCCAAGTCCACCAAGAAGGTCGCGGTCGACACCGACCTGGAGGCGGGCGACCTCAAGAAGCTCGTCACCACGTTCAAGAAGATCGTGAAGTCCGAGGCGGGCCGCGACTTCCCGCAGGACCCGCGCGAGCAGATGGACCTCGCCATCAAGGCGGTCTTCGACTCCTGGAACGGCGACCGCGCCAAGCTCTACCGCCGCCAGGAGCGCATCCCGCACGACCTGGGCACCGCCGTCAACGTCTGCTCGATGGTCTTCGGCAACCTCGGCCCCGACTCCGGCACCGGCGTCGCCTTCACCCGCGACCCGGCCTCCGGCCACCAGGGCGTGTACGGCGACTACCTTCAGAACGCGCAGGGCGAGGACGTCGTCGCGGGCATCCGCAACACCGTGCCCCTCGCCGAGCTGGAGCAGATCGACAAGAAGTCGTACGACCAGCTCATGCAGATCATGGAGACCCTTGAGACGCACTACAAGGACCTCTGCGACATCGAGTTCACCATCGAGCGCGGGCAGCTCTGGATGCTCCAGACCCGCGTCGGCAAGCGCACCGCGGGCGCGGCCTTCCGCATCGCCACGCAACTCGTCGACCAGGGCCTGATCTCCGAGGCCGAGGCGCTCCAGCGGGTGACCGGCGCGCAGCTCGCGCAGCTGATGTTCCCGCGCTTCGACGAGGACGCGAAGGTGCGGCAGCTCGGCCGGGGCATCGCCGCATCGCCCGGCGCGGCCGTCGGCAAGGCCGTCTTCGACTCCTACACCGCCATCAAGTGGTCGCGCTCCGGCGAGAAGGTCATCCTCATCCGCCGCGAGACCAACCCCGACGACCTCGACGGCATGATCGCGGCCGAGGGCATCCTCACCTCCCGCGGCGGCAAGACCTCGCACGCGGCCGTGGTCGCGCGCGGCATGGGCAAGACCTGTGTCTGCGGCGCGGAGGAGCTGGAGGTCGACACCAAGCGCCGCCGCCTCACGGTCAACGGCACCGTCGTCGAGGAGGGCGACGTCGTCTCCATCGACGGCTCCACGGGCAAGGTCTACCTGGGCGAAGTGCCCGTGGTCCCCTCCCCGGTCGTCGAGTACTTCGAGGGCCGCATGCACGCGGGCGCCGACGACGCCGACGAGCTGGTCCAGGCCGTGCACCGCATCATGGCCTTCGCCGACGGCAAGCGCCGGCTGCGGGTGCGCGCCAACGCCGACAACGCCGAGGACGCGCTGCGCGCCCGCCGGTTCGGCGCGCAGGGCATCGGCCTGTGCCGCACCGAGCACATGTTCCTCGGCGAGCGCCGCGAGATGGTCGAGAAGCTGATCCTCGCCGACACCGACGAGGAGCGCGAGGAGGCCCTGAAGGCCCTGCTCCCGCAGCAGAAGCAGGACTTCGTCGAGCTGTTCGAGGCGATGGACGGCCTGCCCGTCACCGTCCGCCTGCTCGACCCGCCGCTGCACGAGTTCCTGCCCGACATCACCGAGCTGTCCGTGCGCGTCGCGCTCGCCGAGTCCCGCAAGGACGCCAACGAGAACGACCTGCGCCTGCTCCAGGCCGTGCACCGGCTGCACGAGCAGAACCCGATGCTCGGCCTGCGCGGGGTGCGCCTCGGCCTGGTCATCCCCGGCCTGTTCACCATGCAGGTGCGGGCCATCGCGGAGGCCGCCGCCGAGCGCAAGAACGCCAAGGGCGACCCGCGCGCCGAGATCATGATCCCGCTCGTCGGCACCGTCCAGGAGCTGGAGATCGTCCGCGAGGAGGCCGACCGGGTCATCGCCGAGGTCCAGGCCGCCACCGGCACCGACCTGAAGCTCTCCATCGGCACCATGATCGAGCTGCCCCGCGCCGCCGTGACCGCCGGTCAGATCGCCGAGGCCGCCGAGTTCTTCTCCTTCGGCACGAACGACCTCACCCAGACGGTCTGGGGCTTCTCCCGCGACGACGTCGAGGCCAGCTTCTTCACCGCGTACCTGGAGAAGGGCATCTTCGGCGTCAGCCCCTTCGAGACCATCGACAAGGACGGCGTCGGCTCCCTCGTCCGCAGCGCCGTCGAGGCGGGCCGCGCGACCCGCCCCGCCATCAAGCTCGGCGTCTGCGGCGAGCACGGCGGCGACCCGGAGTCCGTCCACTTCTTCCACGAGGTGGGCCTCGACTACGTCTCCTGCTCCCCGTTCCGCATCCCGGTAGCCCGCCTGGAAGCAGGCCGCGCCGCCTCCCAGGCCCAGGGCAGCGACCACCGCTAGACCCCCGGCCCGGGCCCACGACCCCGGGGCCGCCGCCGTGTCCCCGACCCTCAACCGATACGGCGGCGACCCCGGCCTTCCCCGAAGAAGCGGCACCTTGTGCGGAGGTGCCGCTTCTTCGCGTACCTGGGACTTCGTCCCGGGTCAACGAGTTGCTGATCGCCACCGCGTCGCTGCCTCTCTCCATGCCGCCGAAGGGCGGCTGGTCGTACACGTCGCGCAGGACGGCGGGCAGCGCTCTCTCGCCGCCCCTTCTCGTCGCGGCGTACGGTGACGGGGTGGCAAACGACGACCTGGGGGGAACTCTCCGACGCCTCCGCCGCCTGGCCTCCCTTACTCAGGAGGAGCTGGCCGAGCGCTCCGCGGTGTCCGTGGACGTGATCAAGCAACTCGAACAGCGGCGCAAGCACTCGGCGCGCTTGCCCACGCTGCATGCCCTGGCCAACGGACTTGGCGTGGAACTGACGACGCTCCTGGGGGACCCGCCCGCGGTCGCTGCCACAGGCGAGAGCGACGGCCCGCGCTTCGTAGCGGTGCGCCGCGCCATCATGCCGGCGCTCTGGGGACCGGACCCCGGACCACCAGGTCCCGGCTTCTCGCTGGACCATCTGCGCGAGCGGATCGCGGACGGGTGGACGCAGTACCACGCCGCCGAGTTCGACGCGGTGCTGAAGGTGTTGCCGGACCTGCTCTCGGATGCACGCACCGCCACGGCCGCGGACAGCGACGATGAGCGGCGGGCCGGATTCGCAGCACTGGGCAAGGCCCTGCAACTCGCCGGACACGTCGCCGTGCGGATGGGCAAGACGGACCTTGCGCTCATCAGCCTGGAGCGCGCCATAGAGGCCGCTGGCCGTTCCTCCGACCCCTTGCTCCGCCCAATGATAGTCAAC
This sequence comes from Streptomyces sp. CC224B, assembly GCF_030010595.1. Taxonomy (NCBI): domain Bacteria; kingdom Bacillati; phylum Actinomycetota; class Actinomycetes; order Kitasatosporales; family Streptomycetaceae; genus Streptomyces; species Streptomyces sp. CC224B. Next base: position 36,561 of record NZ_JASCXL010000085.1, read on the forward strand.
TCCGTTGCGTGGACCTACCAGAGGCAGGGGCGCCTCGGGGATGCCTTGAGCATCGCCCTGCACGCCGCGGACGACATCAGGGACCACGGACACGCGGGCACCGCTGACGGTCTGAAGGTCTGGGGCGCGCTGACCATGTCCGCCGCCACGTCGGCCGCTCGCAGCAACGACTATGAGCGGGCAGCCGCGTTGATGGAGCACGCCGAGAAGGAAGCCGCCCGCGTGGCCAGGCTGCCGCAGGCCGGCGACAGCCGCATGGTCAGCGTGTTCAGCCCGTCGTCGGTACGGATCGAGCGCGTACGCCTGGCCGTTCAGTACGGGCACCCCGAACAGGCCCTGACGCTGGCCAAGGGGATGCGGCTGAGCAAGGACGCCCCGCCGTCGTGGCGGACGTGGCTGCTGCTGGACGTGGCCCGAGCCCATACCGACCTCGGTGACGCGGCAGGTGCGGTGAAGGCCCTGGAGTCGCTTCGCCGTGCGGCGCCGACGTGGATGCGGCACCACACGTTGGCGGTGGCCATCGTGCGTGATCTGTGGGCGCTTCCCAATCACCCGGCGGGGTTGCCCTCCCTGGCCGAGTTCCTGGGAGTCGGTGATGAGCGTCGCGAAAGTGGGACGTTCCGTCCCTGTCACCCCACGTAGCGGAACGATTCCATGAGTCAGGCGAGACCCCGGCGACCGTGCGACCGGCCCCGGGGTGTGGCCGACTGACAAGGAGTCGACATGAGCGACATTACGGGCCAGTCGACCGGCAGCGGAAGTGGGCCAGGAACTGTTCCGATGCCGCCGATCCAACTGCCCGATCCGGCCGCCCTCGCCGAGGAGCAGGTGTGCGGCCGACGCTGCGTCTGGTGTACGGCCTCGCTCAACAACACCATCGCCGTCGACCTCGGCGCGCGTGAGGTGGACGCGCACGGCAGCGGAGCACGATGGTTCCCCCGCGGCTGCCGGTCCTGCGCCTACGCGAACTTCTGCGAGAGGTTCCAGGAGCACAGGACGGGCTGTCAGCAGTGCTCCACCGGTCTCCCGTGGTGTGTCACGGGCCAGAAGTTGTTCGGTGCGGCCGTGAGGATCAACCGGCAGGGATGGCGGTGAGTGAGGGTACGCGGTACTGCTGGCGGTGCGACGAGCCGATCACCAAGCGGCACCCCGGCACGTCCTCCGCGAAGGTGTCCATCTCGGCCGGCGGGGCCGTCATCTGGATCCACGGCAAGTGCCCGCGGTGGCCCGCGTTCGTACGGCGCACGCCTCGATGGACCGAGCACACTCGCAGGACCCCGTAGGGAGGTACCGCCCCTTCGGAGTACCTGATCGGTTTCGCGCCGTTCTTGACTTGTTCTGTTTGTGACGGGTGGAGGTGCTGTGCCGCCCTTTGCGTCCCTCTGAGCGGTACGCCGAACATCTCGGCGCCTCACCGACCAGAGAGGACCTCACGTGGCTCATCCCGCACGGCGACGCCTCACCGTGCCGCTGCTCGCCCTCGGCATGGCGGCGACACTCGCCCCGGCGGTCACCGCGAGCCCGGCCTCGGCCGCGCCCGCGGCCAGGCCCGCGCCCGCGTCCGCGTATGGCCAAGTGCCCGCCGGCGCCGCGGCGTCGCTCGCCCCGTACGCCCGGCAGCAGCTCACCTGGAAGCGGTGCGCCGCCGACAAGCCCGCCGCGTACCGGTGCGCGACGCTCAAGGTGCCGCTCGACTACCGCGCGCCCCGGGGCAGGACCATCGACGTCGCGATATCCCGGCTGCGGACCAGCGAGCCGGGCAAGCGGCGCGGCGTGCTGACCTTCAACCCGGGCGGGCCCGGCGGCGCGGGGCTCGACCTCCCGCTCGAGGCGGCCGACGCGCTGCCGAAGCGCGTGCTCGACCAGTACGACCTGGTCGGCTTCGACCCGCGCGGCGTCGGCCGGAGCACGCCGGTGGCCTGCGGCCTCACCGAGGAGGAGAAGCGCTTCCCGCGCCCGACCCGCTCGAAGGCCGAGTTCGCCGCCAACGTGGCCTGGGCGAAGGCCGTCGCGGGCAAGTGCCGCGCCCGGCACGGCGACCTCCTGCCGCACCTCACCACCCGCAACACCGCCCGCGACATGGACGTCCTGCGCGCGGCCCTGGGTGAGAAGAAGCTGTCGTACCTCGGCGTCTCGTACGGCACGGCCCTCGGCGCGGTCTACACCCAGCTCTTCCCGAAGCGCGTCGACCGGTTCGTGCTCGACAGCGCCATCGACCCGGCGTGGATGTGGCGTGACATGTTCCGCGTCTGGGGGTCGGAGGCCGAGCCCGCCTTCCGGCGGTGGGCGCGGTGGACCGCGCGGCACGACGCCGCCTACCACCTCGGCGCCACCCCGGCCCAGGTAGAGCGGACCTTCTGGCGACTGGTGCGGCGCGCCGACGCCAAGCCCCTCGTGGTCGGCGGTGAGACGCTCGACGGCGCCGCCGTGCGCCACACCATGCGCCGCGGGTTCTTCACCGTCCGGCAGGGCGCCGAAACCCTCGTGACGCTCAAGCGGGCGGCCGCGGGCGAGACCGTGCCGGGGCTGCCCACGGGGACCACGCCGGACAACGAGATGTCCGCCCAGTGGGCCGTGGTCTGCGCCGACGCCTCCTGGCCGCGCGACGTGCGGACGTACTACCGCGACTCCCTCGCCGACGCGGCCCGCTACCCGCTGTACGGCGACTTTGCCTCCTCGATCCCGCCGTGCGCGTTCTGGCCCCGGGGCGCCGAGCCCGTCACCGAGGTCGACAACAAGGTGCCCGCGCTGATCGTGCAGAACGAGTGGGACTCGCAGTCCCCGCTGCTCACCGCCCGGGGCATGCACCGCGCGCTCAAGGGCTCGCGGATGGTCACCGTGGACGGGGGCGAGGGCCACGGCGTCCTCTTCGCCGAGCCCCGCAGCGCCTGCGCGGAGGACACCGCCCTGGACTACCTGGCCACCGGCAGGCTCCCGGCCCGGGACGTGACGTGCCGGGCCGCACCCGGCCGCAGCCCCCGCCCCACGGGCGCCGCCCCGAACGCCTTCCGGCCCGCCGCGCCCTGAGCAAGTACGGAGCGGTCAGCGCCTGAGCAAGGGCGGAGCGGTCAGCGCCTGAGCAGGGGTGGGGGGGGGGGTAGGGGGGGCCCCCCCCCGCCCCCCCCCCCCCCCAACAACCCAGGGAGAAAAAGGACAACACCCCCCCCCGCCCCCACGACCACCCCCCCCCCCCCCCCACC